>JAICPP010000273.1 GCA_025929805.1 Gemmatimonadales bacterium
AGCCCGGTGCTGGCACTCGCGCTCATTCCGCTCCTGGGCAACCGTATCACGGCAAGCCGAGCGGATGAGACGCTGGCCCGTGACTTCGCGCACGACATCCTTCAGTCCGTCGAGCCGTACGGGATTTTGATCACGGCGGGCGACAACGACACCTTCCCCCTGTGGTACGCGCAGGAGGTGGAGGGTGTCCGGCGCGACGTGACCCTGGCCAATCTGTCGCTGATGAACACCCGCTGGCATCTCCGGCAGCTGCAACGCCGCCAGACGCCGGCGTTCGATCCCTCCCGGGCAGCCGCGCTATGGAAACCGCAACCTGCCGAGACCGGGGCACCGCTCACTGACTCGGCGGCCGGCCGGGCGCCGGCCCTACCACGCCACCCGAAGGAACCGGTCTTCAGTCTCACGCCATCCCAGCTCGATAGCTTGCCGGAGGCTATGCAGGTGCCGGCTAATGGAGGCGTGGAGTTCGACAGCCTGAAGATTGCGTTTGGGCAGGACGTCCTGATGCTACAGGATCTGGCCACGATCTTTCTGATCCGCGACAACATGGGCAAGCGTCCGATCTTCTTCAGCTGGAGCGATGGCGGCTACCCGGACCAGACGCTCGGCCTGAGCCCGTATCTCGTTTCCCAGGGATTGGTGCGGAAGCTCCTGCCCAAACCGGCGGTGGCATCCGACTCGATCGTGCTCAGCCCCAGCCTTGGCTATCTCGACCTGCCTCGCACCCAAAAGCTGTTGTGGGACGTGTACCACTGGAAGACGGCGGCACGGGACCGCCCTCGGGGTTGGGTGGACCGGCCGTCCGGCTCGATCCTGCAGTTGTACGCGGTGGTCTACGGGGGAGCGGCCAGAGCTTTTGCCGGCGCCGGTCAGAACGCGCTGGCGGCTCGGGCCGATTCAGTGGCGCGGGGAGTAACGAAAAACCTCAATCCCGGTTCCCCGTTCTAGTCGATCTTGATGGGCCCCACGTGCGCAACATGGAGACCGGCCGCGCCACCGTTCCAGCTCTCCCAGGTGAGGGGACAGCCCATGCCGAACGGAGGATCGGGGTGGCCCGGGCGGCCGAGCAGGTCGTGGAGCATTTCGTGCCGAACGACCATTTCGTCCATGACCCAGTCGCTGGCGAGGAAGATGTGATGGTTGGTCCGCCAGTGGCCGGCGCACTCGCCGCTGGAGCAGGGGAAGCTGCGACCTTCTATGACGGACCAGCGGATTCTCTCGAAGTTTCCCTTGCGGCCGGAACACGCCTCGGTTTTGGCCCACCACTCACGATACAACGCCGGCGGTTCCATCGGCACGTCCCCCTCGGGATCGAAGCCGCATCCGCTCAGCATCGCAAGTAGTCCCAGAGCCCGGAACCATCGGGCCGGAGGCGATCTCCGTTCCATTTTCCCCCCGAAGCAGGTTGCCCCGGCGTGCGCTCTTCCGGGTCATTTTCTGGTATCGGCAGGGGTGGCACGGGACTGAAGAGGTTCCGTCAAGAACTCGCACAGCAAACGATACAACTGGGAGGGTGGCAAGATATTAGTGGTGTCAATAA
The DNA here is from genome assembly GCA_025929805.1 of Gemmatimonadales bacterium. Classification (GTDB taxonomy): domain Bacteria; phylum Gemmatimonadota; class Gemmatimonadetes; order Gemmatimonadales; family GWC2-71-9; genus CAVVWJ01. Next base: position 1,541 of record JAICPP010000273.1, read on the forward strand.
CTGATATAGAACGAAGCGCAGCCGATCAGACGAGGACAACCAGAGATAGGGGTGGGAACTCGGGCGCTACCTCAGAGAAGTCACGGAGAAGCTAGAAGCGGGTGAGGGCGGGAGGACGAACGAAACAGCCGGCGACTGCGGATCACAAAGTACTGGAAGCGTCTTGCATAAGGTGCAGAGGTATAAGACTTTTATGGCCTGGGCGTGGTGGCAGAGTGGTTGAATGCAGCGGTCTTGAAAACCGCCGAACCCGTAAGGGTTCCGTGAGTTCGAATCTCACCCACGCCGTCGGCTGGCCGTTACCCTCCTCAGCCTCGTTTCACCTCCGACATTTCTTGGTAGGATAGCTGCGGGCTTTTTGGGAGATCTCCTCCAGCGCCGCCTTGATGTCGGCCCGATTGACGTAATCCGCCTGATAGGACCACATGAGGAACGCACAAATGTAGGGCTCGTCCAGGTATCTGCTGCCCCAGGATCTGATCTGCGAGGCGCTCATCGCGTTCCTCTTCCCGTTCCCGCCGCTGTACCCCGGCAGTCCATCCTTGCCACCGCCGCCGAGGAGGTTGAGCCCGGCAACCAGCTCGAGACCCACCTCCTTGGCTTCCCGTACGTTCTTCTCGATGAATGCGTCGATCGGGCCCAAGCGCTCGTGGTACTGGGCCCATGCCGCATCCAAGTACTTGTACTGATAGCCCTTCAGGTAAGCCGGCCAGCCGCGGATGATAGTTGGCAGGTCGGGCCAGATCTCCTTGCTGTATCTGGCCATCTCGTCGATCTCGGCCTGGTGACATAGTCGCCGTTCCAGTTGCTCGGGTCGCTCGGTTCGTCCAGAATGAAGTTGCCGATCAGAGTGCCGTCCGCTATGTAAAGCGAGATATCGATCCCCCGGAAGCGATCGATTCGCCGCTTCCAGAGATCCATGTTGAATCCGTTTTCGTCGCGGTACATCTGTCCGCTGCCAGCCAGGCTGAGGAGAACACGGTCACTGGCGCGTCTGGCCGCCTCCAGCTTGGCAATGATGACTGGAGCGTATGCGGCCGCAACCAACGCGTTGAAGTCAGGATTCAAACTGGAAGGGGGTGTAAGCGACTTCTCGCTCTCGCCTTTCGTATAAACGAACGGACCGAACGGAATGCCCGTATGGACCGGCGGGTCTGATGGTGGCAAGGGGGGCGCCGTGGTATCCGTGGGCGGTGGGGGCGGCGGTGGCCCCGCAGTATCGGCCGGTGGCGGTGGTGGCGCGGCAGTATCGGTTGGAGGTGGGAGTGGATCGCCTGGAGGCTCGAGAGAATCGACCGGGGTGAGCGGGCCTTCTGAGGAGACCAGGTGGTCGCCGTTGGAGCAGGCGGTGGAAACGAAGGCCATCGAGGCCATCAACATCCACTGCAGACGGATTGCCGTTCGACCCACGCGGAAGAGCCCGGTCATATCGTGCACTCAAAATGACACTTGAACAGACCCTGGGCGGCCGGGTCACTCGCTGCAACACCTACCCTCTCGGACGGGTGCAATGTTTTACACTACCGCGTTCGTGTCAAGCCACTTCGTCACATCTTGGTGGGGGTGCTGCGGTATCGCTATTAACTGGAAGGGTTTGTGAAGTCCAATTGATCCAAGGTGGCAGGTTGCGCGGACCTACTTTCGTATGTCGAACGTCTCCCATTCCTTTCTCAGAGCCGTAGCCAATCGGGGTTTTATCTCGATCTCACGATACACGTCCTGGGCTATACCCCCATCCGGCATGCCGAGCCGCCGGCGAGCCTCGGCGACGGGCACCGACCACAGCTCCTCCACAG
>JAICPP010000200.1 GCA_025929805.1 Gemmatimonadales bacterium
TCCTTCTCCCACACCACCTTGCCGGTTTTCCCATCGAGCGCCACCAGTCGGGCATCGAGCGTCCCCATGTACACGTGGGGACCGTGGATCGCCACACCCCGGTTGTTCGGGCCGCAACAATAGATCGTGGTACCAAGCTTGTGCTCGTAGCGCCACAGCTCCTTGTGGCTGTTCAGGTCGTACGCCATGGCCGTGTTGTACGGAGTGGTCACGTACATCACCCCATTGGTGACGATGGGCGTGTTCTCGAACGAGCCGAGCCTGGCGATCCCGGTCTGGAATATCATGCGCGGGACCATCTGGGCCACATTCGAGGTGGTGATCGACTTCAGCGGCGAATAGCGCTGATTCCAGTCATTGCCACCATAGGTGGTCCAATCACCGGTTCCTTGAGCGGCGAGAGGCCGCCCGGCAACGGCGATGAGCACAAGAGCCACGCACCAACGAGCACTGGTCCGCATGGTTACGCTCCTCAGGGGCAGGGTCTGACACGCTCGGCCGTGCCGATAAGCGGCAGGCCAGGGCCTGATTTTGCTCACCGATAGGCCCGGCTCGGTTGCTTGCAACAGAGTTCCAATCGCGTGGTCATGACAGCGGCGCGGGGGCCGCAAAGGGCAAGTGCCCGACGCATAGCGGCGATGATTTTCGGGGGCTGTAAGTATTTACCGGGTTACAATCTGACTAGGTCGCCGGTGGCGTCAAGTCCCGAAATGTCAGGGAGGCAGGCACTTAGGTGTGGAATAATGATGCAAGTTTATGAAGTGCAACCGCTTGCACCATGGGCGAGGCCGTCACTGACAGCAGAGCGCTTTAGGGTGACGCACCGTTGCCAGGACACACCCGGAGATCTGGCTCACTGCCGATGCCGTACTACCCAGGTGATATCGGACGCTCGCAACTATATCCATCCCAAGTAAAGATTATTCAGCCCCTGGCCCCTGGCGCGGCGTCGCCGGAACCATCTCGATTAGGTTACTCCGAGTGAGCTTTTCATGTCGGAACCAGTGCGTGGAGTGCAAATGATTCGCTTGATCGGCCTGCCGCTCCTCATCGCAGGCCTGGCTACCTCCGGCGCATGTGCCGGGCGTGCTCAAAGCGCCCCGGACCAACCTGCAGCTACCACCGAAAGAACGCCGCCAGATTCCGCCCGAACGGCGTCACCACCTGCATCCGGCCCGATCACCTGGCTCACGTCCGATAGCGCCACCCGGACCGCAAAGCTGACGCTCGAAGTAACCCGTCCTGCAGGGGCGCCCTCAGCACTCTTAAACGGATATCGAGCCGGTGAGGCACAGGCCGTGGTGCCGTTCGGCTGGACGGTCAGATGGAATTGGCGCAATACCGACGCCGCCTCTCCCCACAGTCTTGTCGTCATGGTGCAGCGAGAGAAGATCCCGCTGGAGGGAGGCAGCCCTGCCTTCAGCAATGCAATGACCAGAGCGGTTACCGCCGGGCTGCCTGCGGGCCAAACGGATCAGACCACGTTCCAGGCAGAGGAAGCGGGATGGTACTGGATGCTGTGCGGCGTCCCCGAACATGCGCTGGCCGGCGAGTGGATCGAATTACAGGTGAGCCGGGAAGCTCAAATGGCCAGTGTAGTCATCAAGAAAAGAGGTTCCTGAGGGTGCTCTAGACAAAACGGTCCGGCGCAAACCGCTGGAGGTCATGGGAGGGGGGCTCGCCGTTCATCAGTTGGGCGATGAGCACTCCCGTGAGTCCGGCGAGCAGAATTCCATTTCTCCCGTGACCGGTGGCATACCACAAGCCGCGCAGTTTGGGTTCCTCGCCGATAATCGGCAGGCCGTCGGGCGTGACCGGACGCAGACCGGCCCAGCTCCGCCGCATCTTGGCCCTCACCAGTGCGGGACACAGCGCCATCGTGTTCGAGAATATCTTGGCCAGCCCGGCCGGGGTGACCTCCGCGTTGAATCCCACGTACTCCATAGTGGATCCCAGTACCGCCTCATTGCCACGAGCCAAGAGGTAGCAATCCTTGTTGTAGACGATGGCCCGCCCAATTCCTTCAGGCCACGGCAGAGCCGCCATTTGCCCCCGCACCGGCTGCACCGGTATGCGCCGGGGAAGACCCTCGAGCAGTCCGGTCCACGCACCCGCCGCGACCACGACCTCCGGCGCAGCATAGCTGTCACGCTCGCCCGTAACCCCGGCAGCCGCCGAACCAGCGGTCAGCACCGCAGTCGCCCGGTCCTGAAGCACGGTTGCGCCGCGCCGTTTGGCGTCGGCCAGCAGGGCATGCACCAGCCGATCGGGATCCAGTGCGCCATCGCGAGGCGCCCAGAGCGCTCCGGCAGCGGGTCCGAGCCAGGGCCACCGGTGTCTCAGCTCGTGTTCGTCCAGCCACTGGGTGGGATATCCCTGACGCTGCTGCCAGCCGACTGTGTTCTGAAGCGACGCAACTTCAGACTCATCGGTGGCCACACGCGCAATCCCCTCCTGCCATAGGCCGAGGTCGATCCCTGTCGCTTCCCGGAGAGCCGCAGCCAGGGGTTCGTAGTGGTCTCGCGCAGCCGTCCCCAAGTCAAACAGGGGGTCGTTGCGCTCGCCTTCGATGTGTGGGGCAAGCATCCCGCCCGCGGCGCGCCAGGCCTGTCCCATCTCACTGCCGGTCTCGATGACCAGAACCTTTCGGCCGGTACGGGCGAGCTCCCGAGCACAGGCGGCCCCGATCGCTCCGCCGCCGACGATTACGACGTCCAAGTCGGGAGGCACTCAGTCCAGTGAAACTATTTGAAACGTCGGCCGTACTGCCCGGTGACTCGCTCTGAGAGGGCAGCTGACATGATTCGGAACCTGCTGGGATTCGCTCTGTTCGCAGTCGTTGCGATGTTCGCGCTCAAGCTTCTGTTTGGTCTGTTCGGTCTGGTGCTCGGATTGGTTGGAGCCGTGCTCTGGCTGGCTTTCCTCGGCTTCGTGATATACCTGGTGTTGAAGCTCTTTGCACCCGAGACGGCGGCGAGGATGAGGGAGATGATAGCGGGTACCAGGTAATCGCCAAGTGCCACCCGCTAGACTCCCGTCACGGGAGGCGATTGGTTCATTCTGGCGACCGGCGACTGGCAGCTGGCTACTACCTTGCCGTCGAGCTATGTGCCTGGACGATCCACCACCCCTGACGTCCCTGGGCCGGCGCCAGCACGAACGAGGCACGGCCCACCTGCGCCCTGTTCGAGCGTTCCGAAACCCACCGGTACTCTACATCCCCCCAGGCGGCCGCACTGCGCACCTGTAGCTGGCTGTTGGTGACAGCAATCTCGCCATCACCGGACACCCCAGCGAATCGGGGCGGAGTGCGCCTGGCTCTCCCGTCGGCAATGGTGGTGGCATATGGCGCGTAGAGGGTATCGGCCGATTCACCGCGTCCGTCCAGCTCCAGCGCCGCTTCCAAGATCCGGCTTATCTCCACCTCGTTGCCGCCGCTGGCCAGCGTACGTGTCTCAGGAATTCTCCTTGCCGCGCAGGCAGCGGTAGCGGCCAGCAGAACCAGGCTCAGCTTAAGCACCCTTCAGCTGCTCCAACACACCCCAGACCAGAAGTGGTATAAGAAGCTCGTGATGACCGGTCAGCAGATAACCGGTACCACCCTCCCGGGTTGGTCGCTGCACCACGTTGAGCCGCGGCCGGTAATGCCGCTGCATGTCGAAGTCAGCTGCCGTGAAGTGCGTCGGTCGGCCTCTTGCCAGGTTCCGTGCGACTGTCAGCGCTTTGAGGAACACCTCAGGCATCATAACGGCGCTTCCCCAGTTCAACACTACGCCTCCCTGGTCCAGGTCCGGGATTGACCCGGCCAGCCGGCGGAAGTCCTGCAGGCCGGTGCTGCCGATGGCAGATCCGTTGGCCGAGGGATGTTGATGGATGATCTCCGCTCCGATGGCCGGATGCACCGTCACGGGAACTTCACGGTGGAAGGATGCGAGAAGAATGGAAGCATCTGAGCCTGGAAGCTGTCGTTTGGTGGCCAAGGCGTGCGCCAAACCTTCTCCCATGCCCAGGTTGGCTCCCGCAGCCGCGGCGATGGCGGCATTCATCTCTGCCCCGGTTTCCTCCGCCATGCCAAAGCTGCCGTCGGTAAGACCGCTCTCCACGTCCTCGCTGGTACCACCGAATGCCGCGAGCTCGAAATCGTGGATGGCGGCGGCGCCATTCAGGGCAACGTGGGTCACCACGCCCCGATCCAGCCACGCCTTGATCAGCGGACCGAGTCCGACCTTGATGACATGACCCCCTAGCATGAGGATCACTCCCCGCTTGGCTTGGCGGGCCCGAACGATTGCATCGATAACCAGACGGAGGTCCCGCGCGGCGAGGACGTCGGGCAAGCTGGCTAGGAATGCCGCGAAGGTGTGATCTCCGCTCGGCGGGGAGGCCAGGACCTGGGGATCGATCTTGTTCTGACGGCCGGCAATAGGCGCCGTCTTGACCCGGGTGAGGTCTGCCTCCCGGTAGCGCACGCTCAGCGGCTCATGGCCGATGCCGTGGTCCCCGGCAGGACCATGTCTCTGAGGCGGAGGGTAATGGTTCCAAAAGGAAACTTGGTGCGGATCTGCACTGGAAGCCGCCGGGCATCGTCGGTCAGCCAGATGCGAGTGTCTGACCGCTTGGAGAAGAGACCTTTGGTGTCGATGACCGGGTGGAGCACCAGGCACTGAACCTTGCTGCCATCGGGCAGCTCCATCTTCTCCCGCTTGAGCACCTCGATGGTTACCGGGTTCTTGTCTTTGCGGAAGTAGCGATCGTAGGTGTACGTCTTGCCCACTTCCAGCGGGGTTACCCGTACAAAGTAGAAGAAGGAGGCATCGTCTAGCGGTTCGGACGGGGTGTCCCGGGTTGCGTCCTTGCCCTGCTCGCGGTAGAAGCCCGAATCGGGAAAGATCTCGTAGTGTCGCTTGGTCGCCTTGTCATTCTCGACAAAGTCCTGGACGAACCGGCGTGAGTTCAGGTCCGACGTTCCCAACCAGGATTCCAGAACGTCATCCAGGGAGTAGAACATCGTTTTTCCCTTCAGCCTGAACCTGAGCCGGAAACTCTCGACCCCCCGCACAGTGTCCAGCGCCGCCACCTCCAGCGTGCCGGAGCCCAGGGTCAGCATGCCCAGCTTGGCGGTGTAGGAAAGCTTCTCACCGACCGCAAAGGGGTATGCTGAGGGTTCCGGAGGTGGCGAAAGTGATTGGATGGCCAGTGCCATCATGATGCCCATGACGCTCATGAGGGGGCCACCTCCGCGCGGGAGCGCGCCTCACGGGCTGCACGAGCGTCTGCCGGGTAGGCCGTGCGCGGCTGCCGCCTCAGCGGCCCACGTGCTTGCCATAACATCAGGGCTGATTCCCAGGCGCTCAGCCGGGTGGGCCGCTGGCAAAGATCTCGTCGCTCGATCGCTGCAATCGTCTCGATCCGGCGGGCATGAGGTACCGAACGATGATACAGCTCAGCATTCGCGGCCCACCCCTCGGTGGCGAGGAGGGGCGTCGGTCCACTCCGGAAAGCGTTACGCAAGGCAATCAGCCGGAAGATGGCAAACCCCGACACCACATCCGAAACACCGGGGACCGACACGACACCTCGAAGCAGCACCGGAGCGAGCCGGCGAACAATCCGGCGCGCCCGAGATGGCTCA
>JAICPP010000290.1 GCA_025929805.1 Gemmatimonadales bacterium
AACGCGCGCTCGGTCGCCTCTCCTTCCGTTAGACCGTCAGGAAGACAGCGGTGGTGATGGACATCGTACACCAGCGGTACGCCGGAGCGTTCACATAGCGGCAGCAGGCCTCTGGGGGTGAAGCATCGGTCGTCATTCTCCAGCGCCAGCCGCTCGCGGGTCCTCGGTTGCAGCAGCGCCATGCCCCGCTCCAGCCGGTCCAGGCCGGCGGAAACCCCACCGATGGCGCCGCCGCCGTGCACCACGATGACATCAGCCCCCACCAGCTCGGCCACTTCCCCGTGCAGCTCCAGTTCCCGGACTGCCGACTGCACCACCGGCTCCCGCTCGGAGTTGAGCACGATGAACTGATCGGGGTGCAGGCTCAGCCTGATGTCGTATGCCTCCGCCAACGCTCCCGCCCAGGCGAATGCGCCCGCAACCCCGCCCGTGGGGTCGAGCCGCTCCAGGGTGTAGCCGCTGAGCGGGTGAGTGGCGAGTGGAAGAATCTGACTGGTAATGCGGAACGCGCCGATGCCGAGCTCGTGACACCGCTGGATCGCAGAGGCCAGCGCAATGGCATTGTTGTCGGCGATCTCGGCGAGATAACGCCGCGCGACTCGCGACTCGAGACTCGCGACAAATCGATGAGTCGCAGCGCGGAACTTGATCGGCGAGTCGAGAAACTGACAGCAGAGTCCCCAGCGAATCACAGCAGCTTCACGATCCACTCGCCGACGAAGTAGCCGACCACCGCCACGCCAAGACCCACCAGGAACATGTCCAGCCCGCTGCGGAACACGCCCCGGCCGGTAAAGAAGCTGCGGGCTGCTCCTACGGCGAAGTGTGACAACATGGCGATGACGAAGGAAGCCCAGATGGCACCGACGCCGGTGTCGATGAGGAAGGGCGCCACCGGAATGAACGCCCCGAAGGCCGTGGCGATCCCGGTAATCCAGGCCTCCCGCATCGGCGTGCTGGTCGCTTCTCCGATCTTCAGCTCTTCCCGGACTTTCTCCTCCAGCGCCTTGTCTGGATCCCGCATCACCTGAGTTGCGAGCGCGGAGGCCTGGGGAGCCGGTATTCCCTTGGCCTGATAGAGGAGACTCAGCTCCTCCCGCTCCAGCTCGGGCATGAGCCGGATCTCTTCCTTCTCCATGGCGATCTCGTGCTCGAACACCTCCCGCTCGCTCTTGGCCGCGAGGTAGCCGGACGATCCCATCGACAAGGCGTCGGCCACCATGCCGGCCAGGCCGGCGACCACGACGGCGTGTTCTGCGGACTGAAGGTTTCCCTGCGCCCCGATCATCCCGGCCACGAGGCCGAAATTGGCGGTCAAGCCGTCGTTGAAGCCGTACACCACGTTCCGGAGAAAGCCGCCGGCCCCGGTCTTGTGCCAGGGCTCTCCCTGCGCGCCGCTGATCTGGGCCAGGGTGTCGGCATGCTCCTTGGACTCCTTGGCCAGCCGAAGCGCGGTGGGACCCACCGATCCATCAGGTGCGCTCCGGTACAGGTTCAGGTAACCTTTTACCTCGCGACCCTCTTCCTCCAGCAGCATGGGGAGCAGCAGACCACTGCCGGCCTTCCGGGCCAGCCAGGCGCGCATCCGTGCTCCCCGGGAAGGCTTCGGGACCTCCACCGGATGGCCGTGCTCGGCTAGCAACTTGCGCCACATCTCGACGTGCCGGTCTTCGACGCCCGCCAGTTGCCGGTAGATGTTGGCTCGAGCCGGGTCCCGCTCGGCTTCGGCCAGTTCCCGATACAAGAAGGCGGCGTCGGCTTCATCTTCCAGGTGGTGGAGCCAGGTTGGTGGGGGAGAGGGAGGGGAGGCGGTCATGCGGGGATGATAACAGCGTGAAAAGTGAAAAGTAAAAGTCAAAGGAGTGAAAAGTATGAAATGAAGGGGGTAGTTTAGAAGCATGTAATAGCCACCCCTGAACCCGTTCACTCTTCACTTTTTACTCTTCACTGCCTATTTCACTTTTCACTCTTTACCGCTGCTGACTCCTGCAACCGTTTGAGGGCTTCCCGCATTGTTAAAGACGCCATGGCCGGGACACTATTGATGGATTCGTCGCTGCTCGCCAATGCCGAAACGGTGGTCGCTCGTGCCCGCACCGGAGATCCCGAAGCACTGGGAGCGCTGTACCGGGCCTTCGAGATCCCCGTCTATAATCTTGCCCGCCGTATCTGCCGGACCACCGAAGATGCCGAGGACGTGCTCCAGGAGACCTTTCTCGAAGTATGCCGGAGCATCGGCCGCTACCGGGAAGAGGGGAGTCTCTGGGGATGGGTCCGCACCATCGCCGCCAGCAAGGCGCTCATGCGGATCCGCCGGAACAAGTACCGGGATACCGACGAGCTCCACGACCAGGTCACCGGCAAGCGGCAGGATGATCACCACCTGAGAATGGACTTGGAGGCGGCGTTGGAGCGTCTCTCCGAGACATCCCGGGCGGTGGTGTGGCTGCACGACGTGGAAGGGTATACCCACGAAGAGATCGCTTCGATGATGGGCAAGACGGCCAGCTTTTCGAAGTCGCAGCTCGCGCGGGCCCATGCCCGGCTCCGCACCTGGCTGGGCGAGGAGGTAGTCCTATGAGCCACCCGTCTCTCGAAATATTGCTCAGTCTGCGAGAGCCTGGAGCGGAGCCCGGCACCTCCACGGCTCGGGAGCATGTCGACCAGTGTCCCCAATGTCGGACCGAGCTGGACCGGCTGCATCAGCGCGTTGCCCGGCTGAAAGCCCTCCCACCCCTCAGGCCCGGTCGCGACCGGTGGCCGGAGACGGCGGCCAGGCTCAGGGCCGAGCGCCGCCGCCGGCAAACCCGGCTGATTGGACTGAGCGGGCTCGCCGTCGCGGCCTCGCTCGCTCTCGTACTCGCCACTGATCCAAAACCCCAACCACTCGATCCGACAACCACGCAGCTGAGCGAAGCCATGGTGCAATCCCAGGCCC
>JAICPP010000188.1 GCA_025929805.1 Gemmatimonadales bacterium
AGCTGGAGGACCTGATCGGCCAGCTGAGCGAGATGACCCCGGAGCAGCGCCGGCGGGTGCCGGGCCTCCGGCCTGAGCGGGCGGACCTCATTGTAGCAGGGCTGGTGGTCGCGGCGGAGCTGCTCGACGGAGTGCAGGCGACCAGCGTCAGGGTCAACGCCTATGGTTTACGAGAAGGATTGCTGCTGGATTTAGTCGAGAGTCGCGAGTGGTGAGTCACGCATCTGGGTCAGGAGATCGGGACAGGACTCGTGACTTACTCCCCATAGGGAATCCAGATGTTTTTCACCTGGGTTGCTTGCTCCAGGAACTCCTCACCTACGGCGTCGTGAGGGTCGCTCCAGTCGCGGCTTTGACCAAGATCGACCCAGGTGCGTTTCATATTTCCCGCGGAGAGTCGCTCCACCTCTGCCGAAGTCTCCCGGTTCCCGAAATACCAGATCCCGTCCACGTCGTCGTGCGCCGCAAGGATACGGGCCAGCTCAGCGGGATCGCCGGTAACGATATTGACGACCCCGTCGGGTACGTCCGAGGTGTCGAGCACCTGATAGAAATCGGTTGCAACCAACGGCGCGCTGGCCGAGGGAACGGCCACCACCGTATTCCCCATGGCCACTGCCGGGAGCACGGTCGACACCAATCCTAGAAGCGGCCACTCGTCCGGACAGATTACGCCCATCACGCCGATCGGCTCGGGCATCGCGAGGGTCACGTTGCGATAGGGCGTGTGATGCACCACCCCGTCGTACTTGTCCGCCCAGGCCGCGTAGCTATAGATCCGCTCGATCGTCAGCGCGACCTCGCGCTCAGGCGCCGCGATGCCGCGAAATGCGTGCAGGCGGCTGCGAAACTCCTCCTCACGGGTGGCAAGATTCTCGGCCAGATAGTAGAGCACCTGCGCCCGTGCGTGCGCAGTACTTCGCGCCCACCCCGCCGCCTTATGTGCCGCCTCCACTGCATTCCGGATGTCCTTGCGATTGCCCAGACCGATCTCCCCAATTCGCTGGCCGGCCGCGTCGAGCACCGGCAGGCTGTAACCCGCGTCGGGCCGCACCTGCTTGCCGCCGATGTAGAGCTTGGGGGTGCGGTCGATGGGCGGGAGGGCGGAGGGACGGAGAGCCGGAGAGGCGGAGGGCGTAGAGGCCGCTCGTGACCGCGACTTCACCGCCCGAGTTGCCTTCGACAGCTTAGTACGACCGTCTCCCTTCACCACTCCAGCTCTCCAACCCTCCGACTCTCCGCCTGTCCGCCTGTCCGCCCACTTTACATATTCCTGTAGCCCCTCGCGCCCACCCTCGCGCCCGAACCCGCTTTCTCGATATCCACCGAACCCACTGGCGGCGTCGAAGACATTGGTGCAGTTGATCCAGACGGTGCCGGCCTTGAGCTGGGGAGCAACGTCCAGGGCCAAATTGATGTTCTCGGTCCAGACGCTCGCGGCCAGGCCGTAGCGGGTGTTGTTGGCCAGCTCGACTGCTTCGCTCGGAGTACGGAAGCTCATGAGCACCACAACGGGACCGAAGATCTCGACCTGGGCCACGGTGGCCGCGGGTGAGACCTCCGTCATGAGCGTGGGCGGGAAGAACCAGCCCTCCCGGGGACAGCTCCAGGACGGCTGCCACAGGCTGGCGCCTTCTTCCTCTCCCCGCTGGACCAGCGCCTGGATTTTTTCGAGCTGAACCGGGGCGATGATCGCACCCATGTCGATGGCCTTGTCGAGCGGGTCACCGACTCGCAACGTCTCCATTCGTTCTTTGAGCTTGGCAATCAGCCGCTGGGCAGCGCCTTCCTGAACCAGGATTCTGGAGCCCGCACAACAGACCTGACCCTGGTTGAACCAGATGGCGTCGACCACGCCCTCCACCACGCTGTCCAGATCCGCGTCCGAGAAGACCACGAACGGGGACTTTCCGCCTAGCTCGAGCGACACCTTCTTTCCGCTGCCGGCGGTGGCGGTGCGAATGATCCGGCCCACCTCGGTCGACCCGGTGAAAGCGATCTTGTCGATCTGCGGATGCACAACGATGGCTTCGCCGGTGCGCCCATCCCCCGTGACGATGTTCACCACCCCCGGAGGCAAGCCGATCTCGCCACACAGTTCCGCAAACCGGAGCGCAGTCAATGAGGTGAACTCCGCGGGCTTGAGCACCACTGTATTTCCCATGGCGAGCGCGGGAGCGATCTTCCACGCCAGCATCAGCAAGGGAAAGTTCCAGGGTATGATCTGCCCGATGACCCCGACCGGCACCCGCCCCTTCATCTCCTGCTCCATGAGCTGGGCCCAGCCCGCGTGGTAATAGAAGTGGCGGGCCACCAGCGGCACGTCGATGTCGCGCGATTCCCGAATCGGCTTGCCGTTGTCGAGGGATTCGAGCACCGCTAAGAACCGGCTGTGTTTCTGCACTTGACGGGCGAGCGCGTACAGATAGCGAGCCCGTCCATGGCCACCCAGCTCCCACCATGCCGGTTGCGCCTTGCGAGCGGCTCGAACCGCACGGTCCACCTCTCCTGGAGTCGCCTGAGTGACCCGGGCCAGCGCTTTTCCAGTGGCCGGGTTCAGGGTCTCGAAACTTTCCCCCTCTCCAGCGACCCAGGCTCCGCCAATGAACAGACCAAATTGCCGGCCCTGTCCATCGAGCCACTTATCCACCAGCGCCGATCCCTCGGGAGCGGGGCCGTAGTCCATTGTCTGGAAGATCTCGGGGATCGACGCCATTAACTCACTACCGAGGCAGTCGGCACAGACTCACGTCGCAGGGTGCCGGTGTGTGGCGGAATACCGGCCGGTGACGTAGTGCTCCAGCTGCCGCTCGATGTCGGCAAGCAAGGAGCTGGCCCCCAGGCGGAATAAATCGGGCCGGAGCCAACGGTCGCCCAGCTCTTCCTTGGTCAGGGCCAGCCAATCGAGCCCTTCCCGCGCCGTGCGAATTCCGCCCGCCGCCTTGAGCCCCACCAGATGGCCGGTGCGCTCCCGGTAGTCGCGGATGGCCCGGGCCATGACCAGTCCGATCGGCAGCGTGGCATTCACGCTCTCCTTTCCGGTCGAGGTCTTGATGAAATCGGCGCCCGCCATCATACACACCAGGCTGGCTCGTGCCACGTTCCGTAAGGTGCCCAGTTCGCCGGCAGCGAGGATGGTTTTGATGTGAGCATCACCGCAGGCCTCGCGCATCTGGCGGACCTCGTCGTACAGCGCCGGCCAGTTCTCGGTAAGCACGTGAGCCCGCGTGATGACGACGTCGATCTCCTCCGCACCTTCGGCTACCGACGCGCGGATCTCCCCCAGACGTTGCTCGAAGGGCGACAGGCCCGCGGGAAAGCCGGTGGATACCGCCGCGACCGGTATGCCGGAACCTTCCAGTGCCTCCAGCGCCACCTTTACAAAGATGTGGTATACGCATATCGCGGCGGCGTGAATCGGCAGCTGGGCAGCTCCCATCGCCTCCAGGAGGTCCAGGCGAACCGGTCGGCGGGCCTTGGCGCAGAGTCGGCGTACCCTGCCGGGAGTGTCGTCGCCGGAAAGGGTGGTGAGGTCCAACAGCGTAATCGCGCGTAGCAGCCAGGCCGCCTGCCACTCCTTCTTGACCGTGCGGCGGGTGCGGAGGGTGGCGGCCCGCCGCTCTACCGCGCTCCGGTTGACCCGGACCTCTTCGATCCAGCTCAGATCGAGCGGCTTCCCCGGATTTCGGGGCGCGACCGGGAGATCCAGCGGCGCGGTCGACGATGGAGAGACGATTCGCTGCTTGGGCGCTTCGGGCATGAGTTGGAAGTTACCAGAGGAGCGGACCGGCGGACAGCCGCCTACCGCTCTCTGTACCCTAGCGTGTCGACCGTCCGGGCCAGCGCTCGATGTTTGGCCACCAGCTCCGGGTTGCGGAACACGCTGATCAGCACCGCGCCGGCCACGAACCCGCCGGCATGGGCCCAGAAGGCCACGCCTCCCTCCGCGCCGGAGGCCAGCCCGCCGCCCACCAGCTGAAGTAGGAACCAGTAGCCCAGCATCAGGTAGGCCGGCACCACGATCCGGGTTATGAAGATCCCCAGGATCACCAGCATGTGCACCCGTACCTTGGGGTAGAGCACCACGTAAGCGCCCATCACGCCGCTGATCGCCCCCGATGCGCCGACCATGGGAATGGCGCTCGAGGGATTGACCCAGGTCTGCGCCGTCGCCGCCGCGAGACCGCAGAACAGATAAAAGAAGAGGTAGCGGAAGTGCCCCATCGAGTCTTCGACATTGTTCCCGAAAACCCACAGGAACCACATGTTGCCGATGAGATGAAACCACCCTCCGTGCAGAAACATCGAGGACAGGGGAGTGAACCAGCTTCGCTCCCCGGTTATGACACACACCGAGGTCCGGCTGATCGGCAAGGTGTACCCCTCCGGCAGAAGGCCCAGAAACTCTCCCGGAATGAGCCCCAGCTCGCATACCGATCGCGAAAGGTTGGGCTCCGTCCCCATGCCCTGCACGAACACCCAGAACAGGACGTTCACCCCGATCAGCAGCAGGGTGACAGCTGGAGTTGCGAGTGTTGGGTTGTCGTCGCGGTAGGGGAACATGGCTCAATATAGCCGAGCCGCGAGAGCCTACTCGGATGGCGCCTCAGTGTTGACCAGCTCGGGCTTTCGCACCGGCGGACGTCGAAGCTCCTGCTCGAGGGAAGGTCGGTCCTCTCTGCTGAACGGCTCCAGCGTCACCGGCTGACCGCTGTCGGCTGAGCGATACAGCGCCCGGATGACCCGGACATCCGCCAATCCTTCCCAGCCGGACGGCTCAGGAGCATTGCCGGTCAGAATACAGTCGGAGAAGCTGATTAACTCGGGCGCGAACTGGTCCCGCTTGGGAAAGGTCCGCTCGCGGGTGCGTCCATCCACCGTCACCCGCTGCTTCAGCCCCTCTGCGTACTCGTACGCGGGCTCCATGACCAGGTCTCCCTTGGTCCCCACGACCCGATAGCTCGAGACGTCGGCCGCACCAAAGCTGCAGCTGAACACGGCCAGCCGCTCCCGGCCCGGAAACCGCAGGATGGCACTGGTGGTTTCCTCGCATTGAAGGAACCGTGGATCCCCGTTGTTTGCGCTGAACGCAACCACCTCCATCGGCTCGGCCCCGTACAGGTTGCGCACGGCATTTATGCAATAGATGCCGATATCGTACAGCGGCCCGCCGCCCTGCTCTCTGGGATTGAGCCGGATATCACCCTTCTTCACCGTCATGGTGAAGACGGAGTCGAAGAGTCGCGGGTCGCCCAGCCGGCCGCCCTGGACCAGGTCTATGGCCTTGAGATTGGCCTCCTCGAAATGCAGCCGGTAGGCCACCATGAGCTTTACCTGATTTTCTTCGGCCACCCGGATCATGGAAAGGCAGTCTTCCTCTGTCACCGCCAACGGCTTTTCGCAGAGGACGTGCACTCCGGCCCGGGCTGCCCGTTCGGTGTACTCTCGGTGCAGGTGATTCGGCAATGCGATGTAAACCGCGTCTACCAGGCCACTCCCCAGGCAGTCCTCATACTCCGCGTAGGAATACCGCGCTTTGACCCGGTACTTGCGGCCTAACTTCTCGAGCTTCTCGGGGTCATCGCTGACCAGAGCCGACAGGGTCGAATTTTCGGCGTGAGCAAAGGCGGGCAGGACTGCGACCTGTGCAATGTGACCCAGGCCGATGACGGCGTAGCGGACTTTGTCCTGATTTGACTTGGCTTTGCGGGGCATCAGCGACCCAGGTCAAGGGCTTTGGGCTGCGCCATGGGCTGCCGTCGCCTGATTCCGACGCAGGCAGCCCACGGCACACAGCCCGCTTTTACAATGCCCGCCTACCCTGGATCAGCTGCATCACAGCCATGATCACCGCGATGACCAGCAGGACGTGGATGAAACCCCCAAGGGTGTAAGAGGTGACCACTCCCAGAAGCCAAAGCACCAGGAGTATCACGAAGATCGTCCACAGCATGGCTACCTCCTCCGTTCGGTGATCCCGAGAATGACGCCACCTGCCTACCTTCGGGCGCCCTATAGCTTACCGGAGGCCCCTTGGTTATGTCGTGAGCCAAATCACGGCCCTGGAAGGGGTTTAATTGTGCCAAAAAGGCAGCTTTATACGGTACGGCCCTTGCTCCCTGCCCCTCGCAACCATGCGGGTGGCGAGTTCGCCGACCCGCCGCATCACTTATGACGGTGGAGTCGACATGGCTTCTAAAATCATCGGCATCGA
>JAICPP010000053.1 GCA_025929805.1 Gemmatimonadales bacterium
CAGGCCCAGGGACAGTCCTCGCGCTACATCAATCCGCCGAGCCTGGTCAAGCCCAACGGATATACCCACGTCGTGGTAGCACCGGATGGCCGCACGGTGTACGTGGCGGGACAGGTGGCCTTCGATAGCACTGGAAAGCTGATTGGGGCCGGAGACTTCCAGGCCCAGGCCGAGCAGGTATTTCAGAACCTCCGCCGAGCCTTGACCAGCGTGGGCGGTTCTCTGGACGATGTGGTCAAGACCACCACGTTCGTCACCGACCCGAAGCACGTTCCCGTGCTCCGGGAGCTGCGCACGAAGTTTCTGGGCTCCGCGCACCCACCGGCCAACACTCTGGTCGTGGTCTCCGCCTTGGCCCGCCCCGGGCTCCTGATCGAGATCGAAGCGGTTGCCGTCATGGGTAAGGTCGTTCGCTTCACTGGCGCGCACTGAAAACAGATTCCTCGCTGGTTCGCTCGCTGGGCCGCTGGAGTCTCACCGGCCTGGTCATCAACGGCGTAATCGGAACAGCCGTATTCATTCTGCCTGGCACCATAGGCGGGAGACTCGGTTGGCTGAGCCTGATCGCCTGGGTGGTTGCGGCCATGCTCAGCGGGGCCATCATCCTGTGCTTCGCGGAGGTCGCCAGTAGGTTTTCCGGAGCGGGTGGAGCTTATCTCTTTACCCAAGTGGCCTTCGGCCGATTTGTCGGGCTCCAGATCGGATGGGTGAGCTACTTCGTCCGAGTCATTACCGGCGCAGTACAGTCCAACCTGTTCGCGACTTATCTGGCCGAGTTCTGGCCCTGGGCCGGCACCAGACCGGGGGGCATCCTGGTCACGGGCTTGTTTCTCGGGCTGCTCGCGGCGGTGAACGTGCGAGGTGTCCTGTCGGGTGCGCACTTGAGCAACGTGTTCGCCGTCGTGAAGATTGCGCCTCTGCTCACGCTCGGTTTCCTGGGAATCATCTGGCTCGCCACCCAGGACACCGTCATGCAGCACACTCCCACCACTGCGACGCTCAACGGTTGGCTCCAGGCATTGTTGCTCCTCATGTTCGCCTATGGTGGGTTCGAATCCGCGGTCATCCCGCTGGCTGAAGCCAAGGCCCCGCGGAGGGACGCACCGTGGGCACTCCTGATCGGGGTTGGCCTGGCCGCTGTGGTGTATTTGGCCGCGCAGGTAACCGTACTCGCGACGCTGAGCGCGCCGCTGTCCAGCAGCCGCCCCCTGGCGGACGCCACGCGGGTCATGGCGGGAGCGGGGGGCGCCGCGCTGGTCACGCTGGCGGCGCTGATCTCGGTATATGGATGGCTCTCGAGCAATATGCTCGCCGTACCGCGGCTCAGCATGGCCCTGGCCGACAGTGGCGACTTCCCCAAGTTCTTCAGCCGGATACACCCGGTCTTCCGGACCCCATGGATTTCGATTCTTTTCTTCGCGGGTCTCTCATGGATGCTGGCCAATGTCGCCGGGCTGCTTCAGAACCTGAGCCTGTCTGCGGTGTCGCGGCTCTTTACCTACGGGTTGGTGTGCGCCGCCCTCCCGGTGCTCCGGCGCAAAGAACGCGGGGATATGGAGGGGGTAGCTCCGGCGTTATTCCGAGTACCGGGTGGGAGCGTACTGGCGGCGGTGGGGGTCACGGGGTCGGTTCTCCTCGTCAGCCGGATGAATTTGCGTGAGGCGCTCACGATGGCCGCGGTAATCGCACTGGCTACGATGCATTACGTCGTGGCCCGGAAACCCGCACGCTAGCACACCCAGAAGCCGCGCTTCAAATCGAAAGCTTGTGGCCTGAGGCGCACGCGCCATACTTGTTCCACGGAGTCTCCGATGCTCGACATCGTGCTCAGGCGATTTGAACAGCCAGACGAAATCAGGGAGATGGTAAAGGGGAGATTCGAGCTGGTGCGACTCGGCGGGCTGACCATAGGGCGCGCCACATACCAGCCGGGATGGCGCTGGTCGGAGCACGTCGGCCCGACCGTGGGAGCCACTCGCTGCAGCATCGAGCATGTTGGCCTGGTGCTCGCTGGGAGCGCCACCGTGGCATTCGAGGATCGAGTCATCGAGATGAAGCCGGGAGAGCTGTTCTACGTGCCGCCGGTGCCACACGATAGTTGGGTGGTAGGAAGCGAGCCTTACGTCTCCTTGCACTTTTTGGGTGCCGAGCGGTACGCCCGGTAAGGAGGCAGCGACATACATGCGAAAAGCTTACCTTGGGGCTCGCCGACCCGAGTCATCTGATGTAAATCAAAGCTGAACCGAGGAGAATCCAGTGCCCCGCCTTTCGCGTACTCTGGTCCTTCTTGTTGGTTTTGTGATCGGGCTAGGGATCTGGCTGGTCCCGGCAGGCTTTCTCGGGCAGCCCGAGCCCTGGGACGGTAACAGTCCGGCTTATCCCGCAACCCTCTTTGCCGCTGGGCTCGTGCTCGGCTTCCTCGCGCCGGGACTCCCTGGAGCGGCCGCTACCAGCGTTTTCCTGGGGCAGCTGGTGGTGCTGCTTTGGCGGGTGGTAAAGAGTCCGGAAAACAGCGAGCTTTGGATGATAGGCGTGGTCATGCTCGGCGGGTACACCTTTGTTGCCACCGGCATCGGGGCGTTGCTAGGAGGCTTGCTGCGGCGGAGACTCGCCGCTCCACCCGATGAGCGGCGAGCCCCCGACCGCCGAGCTTAGCCCGCGTTAGGCGTGCACCTCGGCCGGCTCGTTTACCAAAGCCTGCCGAAGCTGCTCCCGAAGCTCAGGCGTGTCCGTGTGCCCATGCTCTTCGATGGCGTGCCGGGTGGCCAGGGTGAGGACCTCTTCCTCGGTACCTGCGATCGTCACACTACACTTGCCTCGCTGGGAATGCGGCGGCAGTCGATCATCTTGCGAGAGCTGTGCGGCATAAACACCTCGGGTTCGAGAGTGGAGTTCCTCGGCAGACCTCAGTATCGAGCCCGAACGGCCGAGCCGCAAGCTACTCACCGGTGAACTCCCAAGGCACCTCATTTCCACAGGTGACGGGCACTCCGTTTCGGAAAGACACTCGTCGGCCGGGCAGGTCCCGGCAGGAGGTTCCCCATGCGAGCCGCTCCCTTCCTCATTGTCATCTGCACGAGCGGGCTTACCTCAGAGATCCGGGCGCAAGAGGTCGGGGCACAAGCTGCCGCTGTAGAGCTACAGGCCGGTGTCGGATACGCGCGGCTATTCGATGCCGGAGGCATCAGCTTCGCTGCGGCGGTGGATCGTCACCTTTCGCCTGCGTCGAGGAAATGGCAGCACGCGCTGGGTGGGAGTCTGTGGTATGCTCACACCGGCATTGCATCGGCGCCCGACGATCCCGAAGGACGGCATGTCCTTGGCCTGGGGGTGCGGTATCAGTTGGGCCTCTCCCGGACCAAGACGTTCCGGCCATTCCTGGCAGTGCCTCTTCAACTGCTTCACAGCAATATCCCCGATCGGGCCACGCTCCAATCCACTTCGTTGCTCCTGCAAGGAGTGCCGGATCCCGGACCATCCAGGCCGGTGGAGGATCACATCGGAGGAGAATGGGGGTGGGGCACAGGTTTGGAGTTCGGGATGCGCATCGGTCTCAGCAAAGACCTGAGCGCTCACACAAGCGTGCAAGGGCTGTATCAGAGTATCTACGAAGCGGGCACTCGGCATAGCGCCTGGAACTGGCACGCCGGCATCAGCTACGGTTTCAAGCGATGACTGTGATCGCACCCGCCGCCGAACGGGCTGCCCGTGAACTCTACGGCAAGATTCTGCGTTGCTGGAATGGTGGTGATGCCGGGTCCTTTGCCCGGCTGTTCAGTAGAAGTGGGAACGTGGTCGGATTCGATGGGAGCCAGGTGGATGGGCAGGAGAGTATCGAGGCACATCTTGCCAAGATCTTCAGCAGCCACGCAACCGCTGCCTACATCGGCAAGGTACGAGAGGTAAGAGTGCTGGGCCCGGACGTGGTCCTGCTGCGGGCAGTGGCCGGTATGGTTCCACCCGGCCAGTCAGATTTGAACCCGGCGCTGAATACGATCCACACGCTCGTTGCAGCAAACCACGGCGGCCACTGGCGTGTGGAACTGTTCCAGAGCACCCCGGCAGCCTTTCACGGGCGGCCAGAAGCAAGCGAACGGCTCACGACCGAACTCCAGACCGAGTTCGAATCGAGTCGAACATAGATCTGTACTGCATTGACCCTACAGCAGTTACTTAACACGGCTCCAGCGATGCTTGAGACATCCCAGGAACGAGTCACATTGGGCCGGCTCGTTCCCTGGCGTCGTGGCTGAGTCCGGATCGATGTCGGGCGGCAACGAACTCAGCAGCGATGATGTGGTTTCGCTGCCGGCTGTGCCCTCGAGTTTGGCACTGGTAATCAGGATCTCGCGGCGCAGACGTGACGCCGTTCGCAGCACCCGTCCGGGATACCGCTGACAGCGCGGAGTGTTGCGACCGCGGACGCATCCGTTATACCGGCGTAACGCCGCCTCCATGGACCTCGTTCGCCGCAGGTGATTGTGCAGCAGCCGGGTTCCGTGGCAGATATTGGCCTCGACGTTCAACAGGTCGCCGGAAAGGCAGCGGTAATTACCGACGTGCATCGGCATGACCTGCATGAGGCCGATGGCCCCTTCGGTGCTCACCGCGCTGGTATCGAATCGGGCATTCTCGATAACCAGCACCGCAGCAAGCACGCTCGGGCTGATCCGCGCTCGGCCGGCCTCATATATGACCGCAGATGCCACTCGGTCGGCGAGCTCCGGGTACCGCATCCGGCGGGCCAGAGCCATCGACAGAGGACGGTGAGCCAGACGTTTGGTAACCGCGCGCTCGAGCGCAGCGCTATCGACCCGCGCGCGTGGACGAGCCGCCGCCGGGACGGCACGACGCCTCGGTACATTCACCTGCGAGGCAGCGGCAAACCCAGGAGTGGGCATGGCGGCCGGCAGCAGGGATGGCGGAGCTCCGGGTCCTGTAGAGGCGCACGCGGATAGAGCCAACCCAGCCGCGAGTAGACACGAGTCCAGCGCCCTGCCACGACAGATAGCGGGGAACATGGCGCTCCTCTTCAGTAGACGTGCCGGCAGTATCGCCCGTGCCAGAAGCGCCCTCAAGTGTTCAGAAGTTTTTCGCGACCAGAAACCGGACACTTGCCAACTACCACAGCCGAGCCGCCCACGAGCAAGTTGAAGAGAGATCGCGGTCAAGGCCGCATCTCCTGAGCCGATGCAGCGCCTGGCAGTTCAGGCTTTCGTTACAAAGCGGGTACAAAAGCGGCCCCAAGGGAATGGGACTCGTGGAAAGCAGCCGGAGGATCCAAGAAGATCGTCAAGTCGGTGAAGATCGTCGCTGCGCCATTGCTCCTTTCCTGCGGGGACGACGAGGGTTTGTCGCCAGCGCTCGAGAGCGTGGCAGGTGTCTACCACGCGACGTTCACCACGCCCGGTACAGATATCTTTGTGGACTCGATCGCGTTCACGGCCGAACCGGCTGGTCGGCGATGAAAGCTTTGGCCAGACCAGGCTTCGAGTCGTGCTAACCAGGGTAGAGGAAGAGGCTCCCTGAAACATCCCATTCTCGGTCTCCACCATGTGACCGCCACTGTTGGGGCGGCCCAGGCCGACCTCGACTTCTACACCGGAGTGTTGGGGCTTCGGCTGGTCAAGAAGACGGTCAACTTCGACAATCACGACGTGTACCACTTCTATTACGGAAATGAGCGGGGCACCCCGGGCACGATATGGACGACCTTTCCCTACGGCAGCCATGGCGTCGCTGCCGGGCGGCCTGGTGAAGGGCAAATCACCGTCACCTCCTTCTCGGTACCGGAAGGCTCGCTGGCGTTCTGGAAGTCTCGACTGGCTGAACATGGCCTGGTAGCGATGGGCGCCGGTCTGTCGGGGGGTCCGGAGGCAATCTCCCTGGCTGACCCGGCGGGACTCGTCATCCACCTGGTGGAAGACAGGAGGGACGATCGACCCCCCTGGACGGAGAGCGGGATCGGCCCGGACGCCGCTATCCGCGGCCTGCACAGCGTCAGAATGACCATCGGATCGCCGGCTCCCACGGTCGCTCTCATGACCGAGCTGTTGGGCTTCGAGATAACGGACCAGGCCGAACACATGATCCGACTTTCCGTCAACGGCAACTTGCCCGGGCGCCGAATCGAGCTGGCTCATGGAACCAACGCTCCGAGGGCCACGAACGGCATCGGTACCGTCCATCACGTTGCGATGGCCATCGCCAGCTCCGAGGAGCAACTCCACCTTCGTCGGGAGCTGATCGCCCTGGGTTATGCAGTGACCGAAGTATTGGATCGGCGGTACTTCCAATCCATCTACTTTCGGGAGCCCGGGGGTGTCCTCTTTGAGGTGGCAACCATACAGCCCGGCTTCACTCTGGACGAGCCGCTCCCGGACCTTGGCCGCGAGCTCAAGCTGCCGCCCTGGGACGAGCCGAACCGGGCGACGATCGAGCGAGCCCTGCCTGCAGTCGGAAGCAGCAGTACGGTCCGTTCGCCGTGAGCCTCCGAACATTCACATCCCGGCAGGAGTTCCGGCGCTGGCTGACGGCAAACCATCGAAGCTCGAAAGAGCTGCTGGTCCGCTGCTACAAGAGTCACGCCAAGGAGAAGGGTCTCACCTATCGGGAAGCGCTGGACGAGGCGCTCTGCTTCGGGTGGATCGATGGAGTGCGTCGAGCGGTGGATGACGAGAGCTTCAGCACCCGCTTTACACCGCGAAAGCCCAAGAGCAAGTGGAGCCAGGTAAACATTCGCCGGGCAAGGGAGCTCGAGGCGGAGGGGAGGATGGCGGAAGCCGGCCGAGCAGCCTTTGCGGCCCGCGATACGAGGTCAACTAAGCGCTACTCGTTCGAGGAAAAGTCCAGTAAGCTCGACCGCAAATCCGAGCAGGCCTTCCGCGCCAACCAGCGCGCATGGGAATTCTTCCAGTCCCAGGCACCCTGGTATCGCCGGACCAGCTATTTCTGGGTCAAAGATGCCAAACGGGAGGAGACCCGCGCTCGACGGCTGGCTGAGCTGATCGCCTGCTCCGCTCGGGGAGAGCCTATCAAGCTGCTGGACCGGCGTCCGAAACCCGCCCCAGCCTCTTAGGATCCAATACTCAGGCAAATCGTTCCATATGACTCCATACGACCGCGGCCCCCTGCCCGCAATCATACTTGCACTCGGTGTCGCCCTGGCTGGGCTTCTCATAGGCCATGGCTTCGCCCGCGGCCGTGCCACCGATCGCTATGTCGAGGTGAAAGGGTTGGCCGAGCGGGAGGTCACCGCGGACATGGCGTTGTGGCCGCTCCGGTATGTAGGCACCGGTGACGACCTCGCGGCCACCCAAGCGCAGATCTCCCGGAACACGCGTCAGGTCTACACGTTCCTCGGTCGCAATGGCATCGATACCAGCTCGGTGCAGCTACAGGCGCTGGAGGTTTCCGATGCGTTTGCCAACCGTTTTCCGGGAGAGCGCGGTGGGCCGCGGTATGTCATCCAGCAAACAGTCATGGTACGTTCGCGCAAACCCGAGGTCGTGATGGCTGCCAGCCAGCGGGTCAGCGAGTTGGTTGGCGCGGGTGTGGTCCTCTCCTCCACCGGAGAGTACGGTATTGGTGGGCCGACCTTCCTCTTCACTCGCCTGAACGAGCTCAAGCCCGCGATGGTCAGAGAGGCCACGGCCAACGCCCGGGCGGCGGCGGAACAGTTTGCGGCCGACTCCCGAACCGAGCTGGGCGGCATCCGTCACGCCAATCAGGGAGTCTTCGTGATACTCTCCCGCGACCAGGCGCCCGGTGTGAACGAGGGAGCGCAGCTGCAGAAGATCGTTCGGGTGGTGTCGACGGTGCAGTACTTCCTGGAATAGCCGCTGGTCCCCGGTCCCCGGTCCCTCGCACGGACCGTTGACTGGCAACAAAAACCGTTGCAGTATGGCTCTGGACGCGCGGTGGCGGCGTCCTCCGGCGTATCCTGCGTCTGAGTGCCCCTTGCCCGATCCTGAATGTCCGACAGCATGCATCGAATTCCTATCCTGAAGTCGTTGGGGGTGCTCAGCACACAACCTCGGATACGCCGGCTGCTGAACCACTGAATGGACGGAGGATAGCTGTCATGACAAGCTTGAAACGTCTCGTTACCATCGCTTCCACACTCCTTCTCGCCATCCCTTCAACTCGATTCGCAACAGCAGCAGCCCAGGAGCCTGCGCCGACCGGCAGCATTGCGGGGCGGGTAGTGGACGAGGAAGGCACCGGGATCGCAGGCGCTCAGATCTACATCGACCGTCCCGCACTGGGGACCCAGACCCGCGCTAACGGAGAGTACGTACTCAGCCGGGTTCCCCCTGGAACCCATATCTTGCGCGCGAGGCTGCTGGGATACCGGCCGGAGGCAGCCAACGTCACGGTCTCCGCAAACCGGCGAGCTACTCAAGACTTTACCCTTCAGCGGGACCCGCTTCAGCTCCAAACCATGGTAGTAACCGGCACCCAGTCGCCCAGGGTGAACCTGGATGCCAGCGTTGCGGTAACGACCCTGACCGCAACCGAGGTCCAAGCGGCCTCGCCCAGAAGCACCACCGAGATGCTGCGCTATGTCCCCGGTTTCACCCGGGTTGAGAGCTCCGGCGGTGAAGTCAACATGAACTACACCGTTCGCGGCATTCTCGGGATAGAGTACGTTGCGTTCATGGAGGATGGGCTTCCCGTATATCCCGCGATGCATACCTACTTCATGAATGCCGACAACCTATTCCGCTTTGACACCAACATCGAACGCATGGAGGTCGTCCGCGGGGGCAGCTCACCTTTGTTCAGGTCCAATGCTCCGGGCGCGATCGTGAACTTCATTAACAAGACTGGAGGCCCGGAGTTTGGCGGGACGATGCGAGCAACCGCTGGTACCGAGGGTCTCGCGCGGTACGACCTGAACATGAATGGGCCGTTCGGGAATGACTGGCGCTTCAATGTGGGCGGTTTCTATCGCTACGACCATGGCGTGCGTGACCCTGGGTACCCTGGAATTCGAGGCGGACAGTTAAAGGGAAGCATCACACGGCTCTTGGATAACGGTTACCTGCGATTTTCGGTCAAGCACATCGACGACAGGAACCTGTTCATCGTTCCGCTTCCCTTCACCAATCCGGAAGACCCGCAGTACGTACCCGGGTTCAGCAATTACGGCTCGATGGTCACGCCGGAAGGGGTAGATGTCACCGTAGCAACTCCGAACGGCCCGCTGACGCTGCCGCTGGACAATGGACTCAAAACCAAGGCGACGTGGTTTACAGCCGACGTGTCGATTGACCTGTCGGATGATTGGCATCTCCAGAATACCGCGGGAGTCATGCAGAACGACCAGGAATGGAACGCCATACCGAGCGGTAACTTGTTCTCGGCCACGGATTTCATCACGGCTCCCCTGAATGAGGGCGGGCTGGGGTTTCCCATCGGCAGCACCGGCCAGTACTTCTTTACCAACCACTTCACTGCCGATACGCTGCGAAGTCCCCTTCCCTTTGACACCCCCAATGGTCTGGTTGCCCGCCAGGGTGAATGGCACATCGATAAGCCGATTTCTGCGGTTCAAAATCAGCTCACCTTACGTCGGAGTTTCGGGCCGCACTCGCTCTCGATCGGGGGGTACTTTGCCAACTACACCCAGGACAATCACTGGTTTTTCACCGACATCCTGACAGACGTTCGAGACATTCCTCGCTTCCTCGATCTGGTGGTCACCCCTGCGGGTGGCGGAGCGCCGGTTAACATCACCAAAAATGGGTTCAAGAAATTCGTGTCAAACTACCAGAATGGGTCGGGACAGACGACGATGATATCCGGCGTTATCGGTGGCGAAGTTCAGCTCACCGAGCGGCTCCGCGCCGATTTAGGCGTCAGGGCAGAATACAATACCTTCGTTCAGACCTCGGAAAACACGGCCCCATTCGACCTGGATTCGAATCCGGCGACGCCCTACGACAACATAGTGTTTGGCAACAACACATTCAGGCACTTGAACCGTGACATTTCCGACTGGTCGGCTTCCGTGGGACTGAACTACAGGGTTAATGAAAATCTGTCGGTGTATGGCGCGGCTGCGCGGGGCTACAGAATGCCCGAACTGGACAAGTTCTTGGAGAACAGAGTGCAGGAGCAAGTGGAACTGTTCGAGCCGGAAGAGATCCAGACAGCCGAGGGAGGTGTGAAATACGCCGCGGACCGAGTAGGGTTGGCGGTCAGCGGCTTCTATACCAAGATCAAGAATATCACGGGACAGGGGGCGGTGATCGGTCCCACCGGGGAAACAACCTGGCGTACTACGAGCGATCCCGAGTCTCGCTCCTTCGGCGCCGAGGTTGAGCTATCCGCCGCTCCGGTGGAAGGACTCCAGCTAATCGGAAACGGCACCGTCCTCCGATCCGAGCAGGGCCCTGGGATCGACAGTCTGGTGGGGAAACGTTTGGCCCTTGTACCCACAATAGTCGGCAATCTGGTAGCGATCTACTCGCCCCGGCGGGTCGCGGGGCTCCAGTTCAAGGCAGACTGGCAGACCGTTGGTTCACGCTTCATCGAGGCCCCCCGAGATCGGGTTTCGGGTCTCAAGTTGCCCTCTTACAATTACTTTAACTTCGGCGTGGGCTTCGCGATCCCGAACGCGGGCACCAGAATCAACGTCGATCTACTGAACGCATTCCAGAGCAAGGGACTGACGGAAGGGAATCCGCGGCTCGTGGGCGTAGGCTCTTCAATCTTCTTCGCGCGACCTCTTATGCCCCGCCGACTGCAGGCCTCTATCGAGTATGACTTCGGAGGTAGCCGCGGCGAGGACCGCTAAACACCATCCGCAGCAGCACAGCTCGGCGGTGGGCCTTCGGGCCTACCGCCGTTTCTTATAGGATTGGTGGATGAGAATGCGATTGACGCTGGCGGGGGTCTGCTGGGCTCAGGTCATCCTCGCCGCTCCGGGTTGGGCCCAAGACCCCACCACCCCTCCCACTGATAGCACTTTCCTGCTCTCCACCGACGATCCCGAACGGCTTCCTTCACCATTCATCGGCAACGGGCACTTGGGGGTGATCGTGCCGCCGCTCGGCATCGGCGCCGCTCCATCCTTTATGGCCGGCCTGTACGAACACGCACCAGAGGACGTGCCGCGCATCGTAAACACCCCCGCCTGGACCGTAGTCGGCGTGTACGACGGCAATCGGTGGCTGAACACCGAGGTGGTGGACCAAGGCTCGGTGGACGCATACCAACAAATCGTGGACATGCGAAGTGGAGTTGCCCGCACCAGCTATCACTGGGTGAACGGGTCGAAACGGATGTCCGTGCGAGTCCAGTCATTTGTTTCTCGAGCCGATCACGAGCTCGGTGTGATCCGGCTCAATCTCGCGCCGCAGTACAGCGGTCGCATCGGTGTCCGCTTTGCGATCGTGGGATGGCCTCCACCCAAGCGGCTCCCGCTGGCCACCCTGGAAAAGTCGGATCCAAACTGGAAGCCGGGTGATATCTGGTACCCGGGCCACATGGTGGTGCGCGCGCGTCAGGCGCGACGCACGTCGAACGGCGCCCAGTTGTCCATGGTTTCCAATCCGGTAGGCCGCAACACCATACTGGCCCAATCGAGCGAAATCATCTGGGCCAGAGATCTTCCTGCCGCGAAGGTGCGAACGCTCACAAGGGGCGACACCGCCATGGCAGAGATCACCTTCGACGCTGAGCGGGGGCGAAACTACACGTTTTGGCAGGCGACTACAGCGATCTCCTCTCACCGCGCGGCCGGCACCCTGGCTCAAGCCACCAAGAGAGCCCAAGCCGCCAAGTCCCGAGGCTTCGATGCCCTGGCTCAGGATAACGCCCGCTCATGGCAACGGAGGTGGGAAACCGACATCGAGATCCAGGGTGATCCCGCTCTCCAGAGAGTGGTGCGCTCGATGCTCTTCTATCTGCTCTGCAGCGCGGACTCTGCGACGGGACTGGGCATCCCGCCCATGGGACTTTCAAGCGGCGGTTACTATGGGCACATCTTTTGGGACTCCGACACCTGGATGTTCCCTTCCCTCCTGGCCACCCATCCCGATGTGGCACATTCACTGGTGGCCTTCCGCCTGCGGACCCTGGCGAGCGCCAGGGCAAACGCGAAGGCGAACGGCTACCGCGGAGCCATGTATCCCTGGGAGGCCGATGAGCTCGGCCACGAAACCACACCCCACTTCGCGGTACAGAATGCCCGCTCCGAGATCCACGTGAACGGCGACGTGGCTCTGGCTCAGTGGCAGTACTACCTGGCCACGGGCGACTCAGCCTGGCTGGCGCGACAGGGCTATCCCGTCATCCGGGAAACCGCCGACTTTTGGGTGAGCCGATCCAGCTACGACTCCGCCGCAGGGCGGTACCACATTCGGAACGTGGTGTCGGTTTCCGAGGGACTCATCGGGGTGAGTGATGACGCGTACACCAACGCCGTCGCCCGACTGAACCTGGAAATTGCCTCGACCGCCAGCCGGCGACTGGGGCGATCGGCCGACCCTCGCTGGGAGCATGTGGCCGCCAGACTGCACATGCCTTATGACTCGGCCAGCGAGTTCTACCGTACCTATGAGGGAGCTCCCGACTCGACCCTGGGCGACGTGACTCCGCTGCTCAGCTATCCCCTGGGCGTACCGATGAGCGAACGAGCCAAACGCGCCCAGCTGGAGCAGGCGGTCCGACGACTCTTGAGTGAAGGTCCCGGAGCGATGATGGGTTCTACCCTGCTCGCCGTGGATGCGGCCGAGCTGGGAGACCGAGCCCTGATCGACTCACTCCTGCCGCACAGCTATGAGGGCTGGCTTCAGGGTCCGTTCCTCATGCTGTCCGAAACTCCGGACAAGGAAGATGCGGTGAACTTCGTCACCGGTGCCGGAGGATTCCTGCAGCAGGTGATGTACGGCTACACCGGTCTCCGCTGGGGTGAAAAGGGATTAGAGCCGGCGTTCGCTCCGGTGCTGCCATCTCGGATCCAACGATTGACGCTCCGTAACGTGTATTCCCGAGGTAAGCGTTTCGACGTCATCGTGGATGCAAACGGCAGACGCATGGTTCCCCACGGGACTGGCGATCCACGATGAGATTGGCCTGGCTCGTCCTGGCACTCTCTCTGTTGCACGTTGCACGGGGCTCCGGTCAGCTCTCGGAGCTGGCCGCCCTCCGCGCACCCACGCAGTTGCTACGCTCGCATTGCGGCGTACTACGCCCTGAGGCAACTGCTGACGTGCGCTCCGGATGGCCAGCTCCGCCGAGCTTGCCCTTCACTGCGGCCCAACTAGTACCAACGTTTCGGTTCTCCCCGTCAGAGCACGATAGTTCTGCCGGAGGGGGACGGCGAGTCCGCAGCGCGTGTCAGCACTTGCCAGCAGCTATTGAGCCTCACAATGCGAGCGTAGCAAGTGCGAACGCGCGCGGAGGACCCGCCGTCCCCGCAGGCAGTCAAGCACTGAACGAAAGACGAGTTCATCCGGTACTCGAGTTCCCGGAGGCGGGGCTGGACGACACTGCCGCTTACCAGGGATATCAAACTCGCTTCTATCACGACTCCAAGAACAACGCGGTCCAGATCTATCTGCAGCCCAAGACTTCCAGGGCGGTTCTCGTCTGGGCCGATGCCGCAAATGAGAGCGTCGGCTTGACCGCGCGCGACCGTGCGGGAAGAGGCGTCAAGCTGGGTTGGGGCGCCACGGAGGCGGAGGTCGCCGATTCCGGCCCGGCCCGCAACATTCAATTCCAGCTCACGGCACCGGTGTCTCACCTGGAGCTCGGCTGGTTCGTGCTCGGCTCGATGCGGGTGGAACGCGATTTCGTGTACGCCGAGCGACACCTGAAGCCGTTCGCGTCTGGCGGATTTCGGGTAGCCGAGGAGTCATTACTCGTGGCAGCAGTGGAACGGCTGCCCGGAGAGGAGCGCGCCCGTCACCTGACGCTGCTGAATGCCTCGAGCATCGCCGAGCTGCGCTCTCGGCTGGAGCCTGCTCTGTCCCTGTCCAAGACCGACTCCGGCTCGGTGGCGCGCATCTCACGTCCGTCTCTCGATGGCAGAAACCGGCTCATCCTCGAGCTGCGGGTCGACCCTCGCCGGACCAGGATGGCGGTCACCAACCAGACGGTTTCGATCAGGACCAGACCGGGAAGCAACGTAGGCTTCAGCCTCACTGCCAGCACCGATGCCGCCCCGCTTCGGACACTGTCGCGGGAGAAGATCTTCAACCGTGCGTTTCTGGATTTTCTCCGCGACGCCTCCAGCCAGCGCGAAGGCTCGGAGGTAGTGCGCTATCGCCGGCTGGAGCGGCAAGTGAGAGGTGTCGAGCTGCTGAGCTCGGAAGAAAAGTTGATGGCCGGCCTGCCCAACTTTGCCACCTACTTCGGCCGTGACATGATGATGACGGCGCTCATGATGCGGCCGATCTGGGTGCCGGAGATGTCGGAGCACGTCATTGCGAGCGTGCTCCGGAAATTGGGCCCCCACGGTGAGGTGAGCCATGAGGAGGCGCTCGGCGGCCAGGCCATCCGGGAGCACGCGGTCGTGTACGACTCCCTCGTCAAAGCCTACCTGGAAACCGGTGGTTCGGAATCGAGAGCCGACTCACTCCTCCAACGAGCAGGCGACGTTCTCCGGAATCTTCAGCAGACCCGGGAGAACTACCACATGGTGGACGATGAGTTGCAACTACCGGTCCTGGCCGCACGGTACCTCGCCGATACCGCAATACCAGCAACGCAGAAGCGGGCGTTTCTCCTCCAAAAGGCTGATCAGTCTGCCTCCCACCTGGCGTTGCTCCTCCAGGAGCTGGCACTGGTGGCGTCCCTGACTACGAACTACGTGAGAGACCAGCGCGCCACCAACCTCGTGAGCTTTCCCCGCCTCGACTCGCTCCGTTGGCGTTCGGCCAGCTGGCGGGACAGCGATGCTGGATACGCCCGCGGCCGGTTCGCCATGGACATCAACACGATCTGGGCACCGGCAGCACTCGAGTCTATGGCGACGATCCTTAAGGTCCTCCCTCAACTTGGATTTCCAGCCCCATCCTTGGACACCATAGCACCCGCAATACGTGGTTCCGACTTGGCCACGTACATCGCGAAGCCTGCAGCGCTATCGCAGGCCATCTCCGCCTGGAAGGGGGCCCGCCGGCACTTCACCCTTACCCTCTCGCCGGCGGACATCCGCCAGGGCCTACGGGCCAAGCTGCACTGGCTTCCTCGTGACGAGCAGCGGTACTGGAATCGGGCATTGAGTCGTCATGGAGAAACTCGCGAAAGTCTGAGCTTCTTGGCCCTTTCCCTCGACTCGGCTGGACACCCCATACCCGTCGTCAACACCGATCCAGCCACCGAGCTGTTCCTGAACCAGGACCCGGAGGCCGCGATGGTACGCCAGGATATCGAGCCGTTTCTCCGGCCCTACCCAGTGGGACTCTTCGTGGAAGGCCTGGGCCCGGTGGTGGTAAATGATGCCTATGCCACTCGAGAGGTCTGGGATCGGTTCAAGGCGGATCACTACCACGGCCCTCGGGTCGTGTGGGGGCGGGAGGTGAATCTCCTGCTTCTCGGGCTGGCCGCTCGGGTCTCTGATCCGAGCACGCCGGGGCTCGACGGCGCGCTACGCCGCACCCTGGAGGCGGTGAACGCCTCGGGACTGCAGCACAACGAGCTCTGGAGCTATGAGATCAAGGGTGGGAAACTGCAGCCGGTCCGGTACGGCACCAGCTCGGATGTGCAGCTGTGGAACACGACCAACCTGGTTGTGCAGTACGTGTTGTCGCGCTTGCCACAATAGGCAGG
>JAICPP010000348.1 GCA_025929805.1 Gemmatimonadales bacterium
CTTGCTGTCGACGCCCAGCGAACGACTTGCATTTGCCAGCAGTTCTAGCTTCCTCTGCCGAATAAGACGGTTGTTCACATACTGATCTGCACTTATTACTCCGGCCTGAGTAAAGATCAAGTCATGCTGCTTCTGGCAGAGCATAGCGGACGTGCTCTCCGTAGAAGTAACGACGGACGATGTGTGGCTGCCGCTGGGTGCTGAACAGATAGGACCGCAAGTCCGCTTTCATCTCCTCGCCGTTGGCGGGTCGAGCATGCCGGGAAACGTTGGTTTTCACGTCCTGATTGAGCAGTTCGTCCGGGTTGAGCTGGGGACTATAGGACGGCAAGTAGAAGACCTCGATCTCCTCGGAGTGGTTGGTGAGCCACGCCTGCACGAGCTTGGCGCGATGGACGGGATGCCCGTCGACAATCAGGAAGACCTTCCGTTTGGCCTGACGCACCAGGCGACGGAGGAAGTCGAGAAACAGCTTGACGTTGAAGGACCCTTCGAACACCCTAAAGCACAGATGTCCCTGATTGGTCAGCGCCGAAATCATCGAGCAGCCGAACCGCTTGCCCGTTCCCGGAAGGACGGGCGTCTGGCCTCGGAGGCCGTAGCTGCGCCCCACTTGATGGTCCGACCGCAATCCCATCTCATCTCCCCAATAGAGGAGCGCTCCCTCGCGCTTAGCCCGCTTGGCCAGGGAAGGATAGACCCGATCCAGCCATTCTCGAACCGCCTGGGGAGACTGTTCGTAAGCTCGGCGAACCGGCTTCTGAGGGGTGAAACCCCATTCGCGCAGGTAGTTTCCGATCGTCCGGATCGCAATGCGAATACCAAAGCGGCGAAAGACCAACTCACGGATGGCATCCCGTGTCCAAAGCGCGAATGGCAGCTTCAACTGCTCCGGGCACCGGTCTATGATCAGCTTGCGGACCTCCGCAGACTGCTTGTCGGAGAGCAACTTGCCCGTTCCCGGAGCCGGTCCCTTCCTCCGCGCCTCCAAACCCTCTGGACCTACTTGCCGGTAGGCCTTCACCCAGCGGCACACCGTCTCCGGGGCCACACCGAGCGCCCTGGCGACATCCAACTGCTTCATGCCGCCGGTCACCGCGTCAATGGCGCGTTTGCGCAGCGCCACCTGCGCTTGGCGGCCAAGGGATCGAGCATCGCTTCCAATCATGCCTAATGATAGCACAATATTGAGCTATACTGATACCGGAGTAGTAACTGCATGTAACGCTCGACCCCTGGCCCCGACACGGATAGCTGGCTCGGAACCATCGTGTCACCCTGCATTGTCTGAGCTAAAGCTCCTCGGCCTCGGGGGCACTGATTCGTATTGTGCACCCATATTCCGCCGGACTTACCCCCGACGAAGTAGCTGTGATCCTCCTCTACCTCGAAGTTGTAGACCGCGTAGCCTTCGGGCCGGCGCTGCCACTCGATAGCCGCAACGGTCAGCGGGGGACCGGCACGGGTGACGATAGCATTACCGACTGCGAGAGCGCCGGCAGGCACAAAGCCCTTGTCCAGCACCTTGAACGGATGCTCCCGCGTGGCTGTTATGGTCTCGACCACCCTGCCCCTGCGATCGGTGAGCTGGATCTTCACCCGCACCTCGGCGTGGAGCCGGCTGGTGGAGAGAACACGGCGCACGGAGGTCTTGCC
>JAICPP010000013.1 GCA_025929805.1 Gemmatimonadales bacterium
AGACACGAAGATGTTCAATCCTGAAGCGGTTTCATTTGAAGCTATGGCCGCGCGCTCGGGGGCACAACCGAGAGAATGCCCCACCGGCGATCCCGGTCGCAAGAAAGCCGGAGAGGGATAACCCTCTCCGGCTGGTGTTCTTACTTCAAACTGAAACTATACGCGAGATAGCCGCCGTTCCGGGCCGGTATAGCTGGAATCGTGGCGGTAGCGGCGTTCGTTCCCCCGCCAGGGCTCGGTATCTCCCTTGATATTCGCGTCCCCCGTCCGCTCGATCTTGGCCTCTTCGCGACGGACCGTGTCGGAAACCTGTTCGGTCCCCTGCACCTGACGCTTCTTGAGGGTGACCTCCTCGCGAACCACCGGACTCTTCTCCACCCTTACTTCTTCTTCCGTGAGTGGGATGCGGATCTCCTCATCCTCGTCGATGCCTCCCGCTGCATCCCTCCCCTTGGCGGCCGGCCGACGCTCGATGACCACCTCTTCCCGGGTAACCGGCACCTCGAGGGTCCGTTCCTCGCTCACTACCTCTTTCCTAACCCGTACTTCACCGGCTGAGACCCGTTCCTTGTCGGCCCGGAGCTCCTCCTCCCGAAGCTCGATACTCTGGGTACTCTCGTCCGAGGTCGCCACCCGGCCGGCAGTGCCGGCGGTGGCGCTGAGACCGCGGCCCATCGAGCCCAGATCGGCCCCGTTCTCGTACAGGATGTCTCGAGCCTCTTCAGTCCGCGTGCCCGCGTTGACGGTTACCAGCGTACCGCCGGCGCGGAAACCCTTGTCGAAGTGCTCGGCATCCTCTTGGGGAACTCCCATGCCCACCAAGGCCCCCAGCAGTCCTCCAGCTGCCGCGCCGATGCCTGCGCCCGCCAGGGTAGATGCCAGGGTGCCGCCCGCGATGATCGGCCCCACTCCAGGAATGGCCAATGCTCCCACTCCCGCGAGCAGCCCGATGACCCCGCCCAACACACCACCCCCGATGGCTCCAGTGGTCGCGCCTTCCGCAGCCTGGGTGCCGGTGCCTTCGATCAACTCCTGTTGTTGCTGACGATCCTTGATGGCAACTCCGATCTGATTGTCGGAGAAACCTTCCTCTTTCAGGCGCTGAATGGCTCGCTCAGCGTCCGCCTGGTTGTGGAAAAGACCGACCACGGTTCCACTCCCGGTGGTGGTCTGGTTTTTACGTTTGCTCATCACGACTCCTTGATCGAGGACAAAGTGAGCACGGCAGCAGGGTGCCGCACACGGCAACTTGCCCCTGCGTTGACGCAGGCGGGTAACCTAGGTCTCGTTAGTAGATGATGTGGTGACCAGTCTCACCGATTTCAGACTTCGTGGCCCTATTCAGCGCCCGCCTCCGACGAGGTCGACTCCTTTGCCGATGGGGGGTTCTGGAGGTATGTTGTTCGCAGTGGTCTCGATGACCACGAGTGAGGCTCCCCGCCTCATTCGATGACACTCCCATCGCTCAGCCCCGTTTCCGGGACTTTCGATCCGAGTGGCGTGTGCGGGGCACCTGTGCCATCCCAACAACCGAAGATTCTGCTGGTTGACGACGAGGAGCTCGTCCGTCAGTTGCTTGCCCGCCTGCTGAGGGAGTCGGGATTCGGGGTAGAGGAGGCGGACAACGGCGCTTCAGCGCTGCAGACTGCCCGCCGGCTGGACGGCTCACTGAGTCTGGTAGTTA
The DNA here is from genome assembly GCA_025929805.1 of Gemmatimonadales bacterium. Classification (GTDB taxonomy): domain Bacteria; phylum Gemmatimonadota; class Gemmatimonadetes; order Gemmatimonadales; family GWC2-71-9; genus CAVVWJ01. The sequence goes on from JAICPP010000013.1 coordinate 1,685, forward strand.
CCGACATCAACATGCCGGTCATGGATGGGCTGGAGTTCGCTCGAGCTCTGCGGATGACCGACGGCAAAGTCCCTTTCCTGTTCATCACTGCCATAGATCCTGCGCTGGTGACCGAAGCCGGTTTCACAGCCGAGGTCCTGGTGAAGCCGTTTACGCCGGATGCATTCCTGGGGCTGGTTGGGCGGCTGGCGGTGCCGGTGGGCAATCGCGGTCAAGTGGCGTAATCAGAGTGCCTCTGCGGTAAATAACGATACAGACAAGCGAATCTCGCCATACGGGGACGCTCCTGCTGGTGGGGGTGTTCTCCAGAGTTAGATTGCCGGGTGGCTCAAAGGCGCGCGAACGTGGCGGAACTGGCAGACGCGCAGGACTTAGGATCCTGTCCCGAAAGGGGTGCGGGTTCAACTCCCGCCGTTCGCATTGACACTCTGAAAACACCGCACGACCGAGTGTGATTTCCATCACACCGGCGAGCCCCTCCAGCTTATAAGAGTGAGTGGCTGAGGTGTCCTCATGACCAAGAGGTTCCGCTGACTTACCCCTTCCCTGCCCCTGCGACGACCATTCTGGTTGTTGACGACCAGCGGATCTCTAGACGTGTAGCCTATCGCATCCTGAGTGAGGAGGGCTACCGCGTCCTCGAGGCTGAGGATTATTCGGAAACCCTCGAGGTGCTGAGTCAGGCCCGCGGTCGGGTGGACCTAGTGATGGTGGATGTCGTCATGCCGGAGTGTGACGGGGTCCAGCTCGTCCGCCGGATACTCGAAGAGTGGCCGGGTCAGCGCATCCTCTACATGTCGGCGCATCCGGCCGAGGTGTTGATGCAGCACGGGCTCTCATCGCTGGATGCGCCATTTCTGGCTAAGCCGTTCACCCGCGACGAGGTGTTGGCCAAAGTGCGCGAAGCGCTAGAGCGTCGTCATAGTGAGGTGTCCCGGCCGATCGAGCGTCGGAAGGACCGCACCTGACGCGTCACTCCCGTGCACGAGCGACGGTGATCTTGAACCCGTCCGGGTCTTCTGCGGTAAAGCTATAACTGTCCCACCGATCACTCGGCTCCTCCACAATTTTCCCGCCAAACGCCCGGAGTCGCGCGGCGATCGCATCGACATCCTGGAGTGTTTCGCACCAGATCCGGAATCCTAGCCCCTTGAGCCGGTCACGACCCTTGCTGAAGTCGTCCTGCGAAAGTCCGATGTGACACGCGCCCGCCTTGAGCATCACACCCTTGAGTCGATCACCCTCCTCCCAACGATCCGACACGAAGAAACCAAGGCCGTCTCGGTACCAGGCCAGGCTGCGCTGAAGATCGTTCACAGTGAAAGTGGGTGAGATCGAGCGAAGGCGGAGCGACTCTGGCTGTTGCCGCCTGGACTTGGGAGCGGAGGGGCTGGCTTCGCCCCGATGGGACTGAGCGTCAGCCGCCATGATGTTTCTCCTAGGAAGGGACGGCAGAAGGCTATCGCCCTGATAGCCGGGCCGCCAGCGGGCCGACCGGCACGCCCATTGCTCTGATGTCCCTTCCACGCTGCATAAGCCTGAAAAATGGGGTTTTACGGAGCTCGTCCATGACAGGAAGACTGTTTAGCGGGCATCTTGCATACGCTGGCCTCCTCGTCCTGACGGCGAGCTTGCCGCTTGCGGCGTGCGGGACCAAGCACCCGGACTCAGCCCCGATCCCCTCCGCGGCACGTCGCCAAGCTCGCGCGGCCGCCGCTGCCCGCGCTGAGCAGGACCGCCGCATAGCTCGGCTCGAGCTTGCGATGCTGGAGAAGAGCGCCCAGGTGGAGGAGCTCCAGACCCGACTGGATGAGGCCCGGGAGGAGGTAGTCAGAGCCATGGCCAAACTTCAGACGCTGGCCAGCCGCGCCGAGGCCGCTTCCGGGATGGCAGAGGCTGAAGTGGCCCTGCAACCTCTGAAAGCCCGCCGGACCAGCCAACAGACCGCTCCCGAGGCCGCCCAGGCGAGTCGGCTACTGCGAGAGGCGTCTGCTGAGTTCAACCAGGAGAACTATGGCGGGGCACTCTACCTGGCAAACCAGGCGAAGGCCCTGGCTGCGGCCGGCACCGGCCGGCTGTATGCGCGCGAGCGGAGTGCCGACCGCCCGGGCGAGAAGCCGTTTGCGGTACCGATTCCCCTCAAGGCCGTAGGCTCCGGCAACGTTCGTGAGGCCCCCGGCACCACCTCGCCTATCGCCTTCGCGGTCCAGGGCGGCGACAGTCTCACCGGGTACTCGTATGTCGAGGACTGGGTCCGAATCAGTGACGAGATGGGGCGGGGTGGCTGGATTTTTCGAAAGCTGATAGCACGCCGGTAGTCAACTCGTCCGCTTGGTTTTGACGCTCTTCTCGCCGGCCCTCACCACCCGATTTCTCCCGCCACGTTTGGCCGCGTAGAGCGCTTCGTCTGCACTCGAAATCACTTCGTCTGCCGTTTGCCCGTGGTCCGGGAACTCGGCTATGCCAATGCTCAGCGTGATCTTTCGGCCGGCAAATTTGGTGGCTTCCACTCGGGCCCGGATCCGCTCCGCAACCTCGTGAGCGACATCTCCCGCGGTACCGGTCAGCAGCACGGCGAACTCCTCGCCGCCGTAGCGAGCCGTGCAGTCCATCGATCGGGTGGAGTTCAGCAGGATGGCCGCCACCTTTTTCAACACCTCGTCTCCGGCGGGATGACCGAAGGCGTCGTTGTACTCCTTGAATTCGTCCACATCTGCCATGAGGACGCTGAAGGTACCCTTGTGTCGATAGGAGCGCACCAGTTCTTCTGACAGCCGCTGCGTCAGGTAACGCCGGTTGTGGAGGCCCGTGAGCGCGTCCGACGTGGAAAGCCGCTCCAGCTCCTCGTTTTGCCGCCGGAGCTTGTCGTTCATGGCATCCAGCTCCTGCCGTCCTTGCCGAAGCCGTCCCACCATGTGGTTGAACACGGCAGTCAGCTCGCCGACTTCGCCCTGCGCGGCTGGCAGGTCCACCGCGAGATCGCCCTCGGCCACTTCGGCCGCACCCTTGGTCAGGCGCTCCAGTGGCCTGACAATCAGCACCCCCAAGCGGTAGGCTATGAGACCGACACCTAACAGGAGCGCGCTTACCAGCAGCAACGTGACATAGCGAAACCGCCGAATCTGCCCGTATGCCGCGTCAGCGTCAATCTCGGACACGACCGCCCATTTGGCCCGAGGCACTCGCTTCAGACTGCCCACGACATCTGCGCCGCCAACGCTCTCGTACGTAACCACCAGGCCCTCGCGCGACTTGAGCCGGTTCAACGAGCGGGGTTTTACGGTGGCTTTCATGAGCTCAGCCGAGCTTTCGGCGGAGCTGGCGATGACGGTACCCGCGATGGTCAGCAGGTATACCTGGCCCCTGCGAGGAGCGAAGGCGCGAAGCCCTTTTTCCGCCCCTCTGAGACTGAGCCGCGCGGCCAGAGCGCCCAGCGTGCGGCCCTCGCCTCGCTGCACCGGAACCGCGACGACCAGCGTACCCTTGCCCAGGGATGGATCCCACGACGCCGCCCCGACGACGGCGTTGTTCGCGCTCAGCTCTTTGGCCCAGCCAGGAGGAAGCCGAAGGGTGCCCTGCGGAGTGCCGCTGGTCGCGACCGGCCGTCCGTGCCCATCCAGCACCACCAGCTCCTCGTACTCGTTAAAGCGTTCTCGGACGGAATTGAGATAGTCATTCAAACGTTCGGTCACGGCGCCGGGTCGCTTTCGAGCGAGCCGCTCGGAGACCTCGTATGAGCTGGCAAATACCCGTAAATCGTATAGGCGTTCCTTGAGCCACACGTCCATCTCACGGGCGGCCTGGCTGCTCGAGCTGAGCAGCTCCTGTGAGATCTTCTCTTCCAGCGCTCTTCGATTTTGGCTGTAGGAGATCCAGCTCGTGAGCCCCGACGGGATCAGCGTCACCAGGAGCGCAAACACGAGAATCTTGCTGCGAACGGTGTCCAGTCGCAGTACGCCGAAGTGCTTGGTGAGGGGGGTGGCCAAGCCGCTCAACCGGGCTCCCTTCAGGTGGTGATCACAATTGAAGCAGGCAGGCCGATTTCAGCAGGTCCCAGGCCAGTAACTAACCCGTTATGCAGCAACAAGATGAGCGCACCGACGCCGGGGTCTCGCACGGTGCGCTGCGGAGGGTCTGGCAGATTCCCTGAGTGATTGGTCTAGGAAAGCAAGAGCAGTTTGCCGACCGCCTCTCTGAGGCTCGCAATGCTGAACGGCTTGTAGATGGTGGGAACGTCTTCCGGCAACTGTGCGATTCGCCCCCGCCGCGCTATGTCATCCACGTGAAGAATGGGAAGGTCGGGGAAATCCTGTCGTACCCGCGACACCAGCTCGGGACCGGTCAAGCCGGGCATGTAGTTGTTGGTCACGATCAGATCGAAGCCGGCCTCCGCGCCCCGAGCGGCGTCCAAAGCCGCCCGACCATTGGCGACGGCCACGACTTCATACCCGGCATCGGTCAGAACCCGGGCGATGAGGGCACGAACCATCGGCTCGTCATCCACTACCAGGATGCGCGCGGCCATGGGGCTTCCGCTGGATTGAGGGGTTCATGGGTTGGGACTTCACCATCATACTGCCGGAAGGGTGATCGCGCGAGAACCCGATGCAGCCTCCTCGCGGCACAAATAGCTTGACACCTCTTTGGGGGCGACATAGCATTGGCCCATCTTCGCCGAGACAGGTACGATGCTGGACCAGCAGCACACGTTATCGCGAGTAATCATGACCCAACTCCCCAACCCGGGGCGCCTTTGCCGCGCGCGGGAGAACGTCTGGAGTTTGGGCCATCGTTAGTGGTAGGACGCGGAACATTGATCAGGCCCGCTCCATTGCTGAGCGGGCCTTTTTGTTAGTCACAGGGTCATGGAGCAGAAATGACGCATCCATTGCCGGGTGAGCCGCAACGCATCCTCGTTCACCCCCCGGCGCTCCTCCCGTCGGCGCAAGCCGCCGAGGAGAGGGAGGGGCGCCAGAGCGAGGCGTCACCCCGACTGCCGTCTGATACCAAGGAAGCCAGGAAGCTGGGAACGCTGGTAGACGTGAGTCAGGCCCTGGCGGGGCACCTGAACCTGCAGGCAGGTCTGTCGGCGATGCTCCTGATCCTGGCTCGGCGCTGCTCGGTAATCCGGGGCGCCGTCGCCTTACTCGACGAGCGAAGCGGCGAACTCCAGATCCGGGCGAGCGTGGGAATCCGTCACGAGCGTCAGGAGACCCGCTATCAGATGGGCGAGGGAATAACCGGCGAAGTGGCCGCCACCAGCGAACCGATCGTGGTTCCCCGAATCAGTGCGGACCGCCGTTTTCTCTACCGTGCCGCCAGCCGAGGGGAGCGGGGTCAGGCCGAGTTCAGCTTTATCTGCGTTCCCGTGCTCCTGCACCGCCGTTGCGTGGGTACCCTCTCGGTCGAGCTCCAGCATCGCGCCCAACGGGATTTCGATCGCCTGCTCAAGTTTTTGCGGGTGGTCGCGTCCATGATCTCGCAGGCTGTGCGAATTCATCGGCTGCTCGAGGTCGAGCGGCAGAAGCTGGTGAGCGAAAACGCCCAGTTGCGCCAGGAGCTGCAGCAACGGCACCATTTCTCCAATCTGATCGGGACCAGCGGGCCAATGCGGCAGCTCTATGAGGAGGTGGCGCGGGTGGCGGCCACCAACACCACCGTGCTGATCCGGGGGGAATCCGGCACCGGAAAGGAGTTGATCGCACAGGCCATCCACTATCACTCACCGAGAGCCAAGCGGGCCTTCATCAAGGTCAATTGCGCCGCGTTGCCGGAGACTCTCGTAGAGTCTGAGCTGTTCGGGCACGAGCGGGGAGCGTTCACCGGGGCGCAGCAGCGAAAGAAGGGGCGGTTCGAGCTGGCTAACGGGGGAACCATCTTCCTCGATGAGATCGGCGAGCTGAGTTTGGCCATGCAGGTCAAGCTGCTCCGGGTTCTGCAGGAGCGGGAGTTCGAGCGAGTCGGGGGAACCGAGCCGGTGCGGGTGGACGTGCGGGTCATCGCCGCGACGAATCGGGACCTCGAAAGAGGGCTGATCGAGTCGACTTTTCGCGATGATCTGTACTACCGGCTGAACGTGTTTCCGATCTTCGTTCCGCCACTTCGGGTCCGCAAAGCCGACGTGCTGCCACTGGCGGATCATTTTGCCGAGAAGTATGCCCGCGAGCACGGCAAGAGCATCAAGCGAATCTCCACCCCGGCCATCGATCTGCTGGCGACCTATCACTGGCCAGGAAACGTGCGCGAGCTGGAGAACACGATGGAGCGCGCCGTGTTACTGGCTGATGGAGCGGTCATCCACGGCCACCATCTACCGCCGACCCTTCAGACCGCGGACGCGACGGGCACCGTCGTGCGCACCTCTCTGGAGGGCGCGGTAGAGGCATTCGAACGAAGCCTCATCGAGGACGCGCTCAAGACCGCTGGGGGAAACCGCTCCCGGGCCGCTCGGTTGTTGGGTACGACGGAACGGGTGATCAGCTACAAGGTGAAAAAATACGGGCTGGATCCGGCTCGCCTGCGAGCCTGAATGCGCGGCCCTCACGCTACCGCAGGCGGCTGCCCAAGCCCGATCGCTTGACCTTCTGCGCGTCGAGAAACGCTGCCTCGAGCGGCGCGATGTGAGGCCGCTGGAGCTCCGCGGCCGCTCCCGGCCGCTCACTTACCGGAGCGGGCGCACATCGAATCAGCGGCGCGGTTTTCGCCCACTGCTCGGTGCGCTCCTGGGAGAGCGCGGCCAGCTGGATCGCGGTGGCACTTACTCGCCGCTCTACGAAGGCCTGGGCCTGCAGCTCAGATGAAGCGACGGATCCTGCGATTCCGAAAACCGCCGGGATTGCAAGAGAGATGATCGATCGCATGCTCGGTGCTCCATTCCAGATACCGAAGTCTTCGCGCTTCCACCAACTCGCGAAGCGACCGAGTCACGTTATCGCAACTGGTCGAGGAGATTCGCTATGGAATGGAAAGGCAACCACCATGCCAGGTCTACCAGGGGGAAAAAACGGCTCTTCAGAGCCCCGGAGGGAACAGTTCGCCAACAAGATTGTGGAGACCACCCGGTCGCTTCGACAAAAATGTGGAACCGGGACCTACTGCTCGGAGGGCATGCGGCGGCAGGAGGCCTACCACGGATCAGATTGGCCGCAAGAGCACCAGTCTGACGGCATCTAGCACGATGTTCAGGTCATCCAGTTTGTTGATGAGCGGCACGCCTCGCTCTTCCAGCGGTCGATGGACGGTGGGATCCCGGGCTGCGCCCGTGAGGAAGACCACGCGATCACGGAGGTGGGGGGAACCGGCTACCAGCGCGTCGTAGAAGTCGAGGCCATCCAGTTCCGGCATGATAAAATCGCTCACCACCGCCGCGATCCCGGGATCCGCGGTGAGAGCCTCGAGGGCATCCCGGCCGGAATGGGCCTCCCGCACGCTGAGTCCTCCGCGCTCGAAAATCTTCCGAAGCGCGGTCCTGACCGAGCTCTCGTCATCTACCAGGAGGACGGTGGGCACAATCACCGTCTCAGATTGATCGGAGGGCTCACCCCCCCAAGCAGGATCGTCCCGCTACTGCCGACCGCAAACACCGACGAGGGCGAGCTCCCCCACACGCCGGCGAGGCGGTGGGGCACAGCATGTACTTCGGTCCAGCTCTGGCCATCGTAGTGCAGGATCGTACCCACTCCGACCGCGTACACATCGGTTCCAGAGAAGCCCCAGACATCGAGCAATGGTCCGGTGAGCGGCACGGGCATCGGGGACCAGGTGGCTCCATCGAAATGGTAAATCACCGCGCGATCATCGCCGGCGCCCACGGCAAAGACGTCGTTCGGCGCACTGGCCCAGACTCCACTGAAAGCGAGACTGGCACCGGTCAAGACTATCTCGCTCCACTGGATCCCGTCGTAGTGGAGGAGAATCCCCTCGGACAGAGCCGTGCCGCGAGCGGGGAATGACGCGCCGCGGCGCAGGTTGGCGGATGCTTCGAAGTACCCGACCGCGTAGACATCCTGGTCCGATGTCCCGTAGACATCGGTCAACACTCGATTGTTCGTGGCTGGGAGCGTCATGTCGGACCAGCTCGTCCCGTCATAATGCGCGATCATTGCCCGGCTGGTGCCGGCATCGGACTCTCCCACGGCGAACACGCTGGTGCCGGAGGTACCCCAAACCGAGTAAAAGCTGACCGACACGGCACCATCCTCCGTGCCCACCCCAGGCCCCGCCATGGCAGTCCAGGAAGTGCCGTCGTAATGGAAGAGTACGCCGTCATATCCCAAGGTCCCCAGCGGACTGGAGCCGACCGCAAATACATCGGTGCTCCCGCTACCCCAAAGCCCGTAGAGAGTCGCCCCTTCCAGGTTCAAAGCCTCTGACCATGCTTGCCCATCGTAGTGAAAGATTCCGGCCTCGTAGCTTCCGCCGGGCTCCCCGACGGTAAACACATCGGTTCCCGAGCTGCCCCACACCTCGTACAGGCTATGGCTGGTTCCACTCTCCATCTGGCTCCACTGCGCGGCCGGAACCGGCGCACAAGTGATGGCAAAGCTCACCTCCGCAGTTGCGCCACCCGTGATCCTAACCGGGCGCGGGTTTGCGCCATCCACCACGCAATTCCCCGCCACCGAGGAAAGTGCCACGGTATGAGAACCGGCCGCCAGGGAGGTGAGGGTGACCGGTGCATTGTCGGCGATCGGCTGGGGGGCCTGGCCGTCCAGTGAGAAGGTGTAGCCGTCGGGATCCAGCTCGGATCCAGTGGTGGCCGTGACCACCTGAAGCTCGCCGGTCGTGGGTTGCGGCGTACAGGCGACTGTAAATGCTACCGCCACCGCGGATCGAGCGACAACCGACACACTTCGCGGATTTGACTCCGTGATGGCGCACCCGTCCGCCAGCCCGGAGAGGCGCACCAGGTGGCTACCGGCCGCGACGTTGATCAAGGCGATCGATCCATTCGCCCCGATCGCCTGACGGGCACCTCCGTCGACGGTGACCTGGTAGCCATCGGGATCTGAGCCGGTCGTGCTCGTCGTGATGTTGAGTGTTCCGGTCTCGGGAGGCGGCGGGACACAGGTGATGGTGAAAAGGACCGTTACCGTCGTGCCGGTCCGCACGGTCGTGGCCTGAGGGTTATCCCCCTGCAGCTGACAGTTGGCCGGGAGTGCTCCTAGGCCCACCGAGTGAGGGCCGGAAGGGATGTCTTCGACAGTTCGCGTGGAAGAGGAGCCAATGGGCCCCAGTCCGTTCCCATCCATCATTAGCTGGTAACTCTCGGGAGTCGCGCCCGACGTGGCGGTGACCACTTGGATGGCGCCGACCGGCGGGACACAATTGACCGCGAAAGCGACGGTGGTCGTCGCTCCCGGAGTGATGCTGATAGTCTGCGGATTGGCCGTGCTAGCGGTGCAACCGTCCGGCAATCCGGCGAGTGCCACCACGTGGGAGCCTGGCTCGAGCTCGGGACGAACGATCGTGGCAGCGGCTGCGATGAACTGCGCCGGCTCGCCGTCGACCCGGTAGGTGTAACCACCGGTTGGAACCTGACCGGTGGTCGTGGTACGGATCTCGAGTGCTCCGGTCGAGGGACCGGTCGGGTCTCCGTCATCGCCGCATGCGGCGACCAGTGCTATCAGCAGTAACGCGGGAGGACGCATCGGAACACCACCCTTGGCCGTAACGCGATGGGAGCGGCCCGGCGCTCCTGCTAGCTCATAGCCGCCGGGATCACGTGACATTTCGCTCAGGGGGTGGCCGGTTGCCCGGCTGGGAGCGCCGAATCATGGCAGCGAGGCTCCGCCGCTGCAACTCCGATGGGAGTGCAATCATTGGCGCGTCCGAGCCAAATTGACCCTGGGGATGACGCCTGGGTAGATTCCCCGCACGATGAGCCCCATCACCGTCGAGAAAACCGCCGAAGACTCCGCCTCAAAGTCACTCCATGTGACCGTCCCGGTCGACCGCGTCCGCGAAGCTGAAGCCCGGGCGCTGAAATACTACGCCAAGCGAGCTCGATTGCCGGGGTTCCGCCCCGGGAAGGCGCCGGATACGGTCGTACGCAAGCGGTTCGGCGATGCCATCCGGCAGACGGTACTGGAGGAGGTCATCCGGGAGAGTTGGGAAACTGCCAAGACCAACGAGTCTCTCAAGCCCATCACCGATCCAGCCATTCGCAATCTGAAGTTCGAGGAAGGCAGCCCCATCGAGTTCGAGCTACACGTGGAAGTGCGGCCCGAGCTCAAACTCGACCGGATCGGGGGCTTCCGGCTGGAGCGCCGGGTTCCACCGGTACCCGACGCGGCAGTGGAGGAACAGCTTGCTCGGATCCAGGAACAGAAGGGCGCCTGGATTCCGCTGGAAGGTGTGAAGCCCTCCCCGGGCAACATGGTGCGGGTGGAAGTGGCTCCCATTGAAAACGGCGTTGCCGGAGCCACCCAGCCGCACGATCTGGTTCTGGGTCAGAACCAGGCCATTCCGGAGCTGGAGGAGCGGATCATGTCACTCCTCCCCGGGGAGATCACCGAAGCCGAGGTGCGCTACCCGGATGATCATCCCGACGAATCACGCCGGGGACAGACCCGCCGGGTTCACCTGGCCCTCCACGAAGTGAAGCGGCAAGAGCTGCCGCCGCTGGATGACGCGCTCGCCCGGGAGTCCGGCGATTTCGAGAGTCTGGATGCGCTTCGCACGGCCATCCGGCAGGATCTGGAGCGAGAGGCTGCCCGGGAAGCCGATGCCGATGTGCGCCAGAACCTCCTGGCTCAAATCGTCGAAGCCAACCGGGTCGAGGCCCCTCATTCGCTGGTGCACCGGCTGCTCCATGGGTATGCGGAGATGTACAAGGTGCCTCAGGAGCAGCTCGCCACCTTCGAGCAACAGTTTCACCAGATCGCCGAAAATCAGGTTAAGCGTGAGTTGGTCCTCGATGCAGTCGTCGAGACGCACGGCCTGCGGGCCACCGAGGCCGACCTGGACGAGCGGATCAACAGCATGGCCGCGGCCCGCGGAGCTCCGGCGGGACAGGTCTACGCCTCACTGCAGAAGGCCAACCGGCTCCAGGAACTCGAACGGGTTCTTACCGAGGAGAAAGTCTTCGACTTTCTGCTCAAGCAGTCCACCATTGAAGAGGTCAAGTCCTGACGATGGCCACCCTGTATCCGCCGTATATCATCGAGCGTTCCAGCCGCGGCGAACGCACCTACGACATCTTCTCGCGGCTGCTGATGGACCGGATCGTCTTTCTGGGCGCTCCAATCAACGACGATGTCTCCAATATCGTCATCGCCCAGTTGCTCTTCCTCGAAGCGGACAATCCGGACAAGGACATCTACCTCTACATCAACTCGCCAGGCGGCGTGGTGTCGGCCGGCATGGCGATCTACGACACGATGCAGCACCTGCGTGCCCCGATCAACACGATCTGCATGGGAATGGCGGCCTCGATGGGCTCGTTCCTCCTCGCCGCCGGCGCCAAAGGGAAGCGGAGCGCACTTCCCCACTCGCGCATCATGATCCACCAGCCTTCGGGAGGGGCTCAGGGCACCGCCGCCGATATCGAGATCCAGGCGCGGGAGATCCTGTATCTCCGCTCCAAGATGAACTCGCTCTATGCGCTGCACACCGGCCAGCCGATCGAGACCATCGAGCGCGATATGGATCGAGATCGCTTCATGAGTGCGGAAGAGGCCAAGGCATATGGCCTGATCGACAGTGTGTTTACACCGCATAAGGAGCTGGTGCCCCACGGCAACGGCAAGGACGGCAGAGAGACTTGACGCTCAGGGCGCCCCGGGGCACTTTACCCGGCACCCATCCACCTCCATACGACGTGGCTCCATGTCCAACGACAAGCACCTTCGCTGCTCCTTTTGCGGGAAATCGAAGGATTCAGTCCGGAAGTTCATTTCCGGTCCGTCGGTCTACATCTGCAATGAGTGCATTACACTCTGCAATGAGATCCTGGCGGAGGACGAAGAGCGGGAGGTTGCCGATAGCATAACTCAGGTCCCCACGCCTTCCGAAATCAAGGAAGTCCTGGACCAGTACGTCATCGGACAGGAACGAGCCAAGCGAACCTTGTCGGTCGCCGTCTACAACCACTACAAGCGCATCAATGCCTCCAGCGGCCGGGAAGGCGATGTGGAGCTGGACAAGTCCAACATCCTGCTCCTCGGTCCCACCGGCGTCGGCAAGACCCTGCTGGCCCAGACGCTCGCCCGTATTCTCGACGTCCCGTTCACCATCGCCGATGCCACGACCCTCACCGAGGCTGGTTACGTCGGCGAGGACGTGGAGAACATCCTGGTCCGCCTCCTGCAGGCCGGCGAATTCAATGTGGCCGAATGCGAGCGGGGGATCGTCTACATCGACGAGATCGACAAGATCGCCCGCAAATCGGAAAATCCCAGTATTACCCGCGATGTGTCCGGGGAAGGCGTGCAGCAGGCGCTCCTCAAAATTCTCGAGGGGACTATTGCCTCGGTCCCGCCTCAGGGCGGACGCAAGCACCCGCAGCAGGAATACATCCAGATCAACACCAAGGATATTCTCTTCATCTGCGGCGGCGCCTTCGACGGACTGGAGAAGATCATCGAGGCTCGGACCGGCCGGCAGCAGATCGGCTTCAGCAACGGAGACCGCAAGTCCACACCCCAGCTCACCAAGGGAAATCCCTATTCCGAAGTCGAGCCGGACGATCTGCTGCGCTTTGGGCTCATACCCGAGCTGGTCGGCCGGCTTCCGGTTGTGGTCTCGCTCGAGGCGCTCGATGAGGAAGCCCTGATCCGCATCCTGGTAGAGCCCAAGAACGCCCTGACCAAGCAGTACAAGAAGCTGTTCGAGCTGGAAGACGTGGGTCTTACCTTCGATCCCGAATCCCTGCGTGCGGTGGCGCAGCGTGCGCTGAAGCGAGGAACCGGCGCCCGCGGACTGCGCGCCATTCTCGAAACCATGATGACGGACATCATGTTCGATCTGCCCAACCGGGAAGACGTCCGCGAGATCGTGATCACCAAGGAAGCGATCAGCGAAGGGACCTCGCCGCTCATCGTGACGGAGCGCGCCAGGACCAAGCGGGAGGCGTGAGCACGGGCGGACGGGCGCTCGGTCGGACAGGCGGTCGGAAGGCAGAGGGGAAAACGAGGGGCGCACAGGGTGCGCCCTTTGCGCATCGGGAACTCGCGGCCAACCCTCTGGCGACCCTGCCGGTCGAGTTCGTCGGATCGTTCCCGGATCCCCAGGTCAGGGTCGATCCGCAGCTGCCGGAGATTGCCTTTGTCGGCCGCTCGAATGTGGGGAAGTCTAGTTTGCTGAATGCGCTGATCGGCCGGCCGGGGTTGGCGCGGGTGAGTGGATCTCCCGGCAAGACAACCCTGCTCAACTTCTACCGTCTGCCATCTCTCTACCTGGTTGATCTGCCCGGCTACGGTTTTGCCCGGGCCAGCAAGAGCGATCGAGCAGGCTACCAGAAGCTGACGAGGGGCTATCTCCGCACCCGGGGCACGCTCGCGGGCATCGTCTGGCTCCTGGATATTCGCCACGAGCCGTCCACGGCAGATCGGGAGATGCAGGAGCTGCTGGCCCAAGGCGGCCGACCGGTGCTTGCCGTCCTGACCAAGGTCGATAAGCTGACCCGCTCGGCTGCGCGCACCCGGGAGCGGGGGCTGGCCCAGGCGCTGGGCCTGGGTTCGGAGCAGATTCAATCAACCAGCAGTCGGACCGGACAGGGAATCGCCGAGCTGGCGGAGAGTATCGTTCAGCTGGAGCGGGGGGCATCGTGAGAATGCGCTTGGTTGCTGCAGTGCTCGTAGCGCTCGGATGTGCCGGACCGGCCACTGGTCAGTCAGGAGATGGTGCTCGACCCCTACCTCCCGGATACGGGTCGCTGACGCAGAACGACCTGGCGCTCCGGGTTCGGAACGATGATCTCGAAATCCGGTTTATCCCCCTCGATCCGAGGGTCACCCCTCTGTTGGCCAAGGACGCGTACCATTCCCTTCGGGGCTTGGTCGAGACCCATCGGCGAGCCATCGACTCGGCGGCATCGCGCGCCGGGGTGGCCCAGCCTGGATTGGCCCTGGTCAGCTTCTTTGGGCAGCGTCCGGATGCACGCTTCGATCCCCAGACCCTCACCTTGCTGATCCGCAATCGTGTTTTTCGCCCGCTTGGTGTCATCCCGATCAACCCGAGATTTACCTCTCAGCAACTGGGAGTTCGGGAGCAAGCGAGCGCGATTTATCTATTCGAGGAGGATATCCCGGTAGACGACTCGTTTACCCTGTCGTACGCGGATCTGGAGTCGGAGGACTGGCAGAGAAAACAGCCGATCCTCGATCGGGAAAGGGCCCGGGTTGCGTCGAGGGCGCGAGCAGGAGTGCGGGATACCGTCCGCTAGATCTTTTGCTGCGGCAGCCTTTCACCCGTCCCCTGAAGCCGAGCCTGATGCTTCCGCCGTTGACGCCGCCGACGCCGTCGAGCCTCGGCTCGCTCCGCCCGCGCGGCTGCTCCACCGGTGGCGAATTGATGAGCCAGGAGACCAACACCAAATAGCAGGCCGAGCGCGATGTGGGAGATCGCCATCGCCTTGAGCCAGCCGGCATGAGTGATCGCCTGAATCAGATAGCCGGTGAGGATCATCGGGCCCAGTACCACGGCAGTCAGTAACCCGCTCCGACGACCCGACGCGACGTGGCTCGTCACATGCCGCCACACGTGCCGCAGAGCCACCACCCCAACCGAGAAGGTGAGAAGCGGAGCGGCCAGGATGTGCAGCTTGAGTACGTAACCCTGCCAGGGATGGTTCACCACCGCGTACGGCTCGCTGTTGACCAACAGGTATTTCATCCAGAGATAGATCACGCCGGTCGCAAACGTCGCGACTGACGTGCTCCAGATGGCCCAGCGCTCGAAGCGGGTCATGGCTGTGCGTGAGCGACCGGCCCAAACGGCCGGATTGTACGGTGGAGCGCCAGCACTCGGCGCGCGGCGCGAACGATCGCGTTGGACGTCAGCGTCGCGCCGCTCATGTTGGCGATCGAGCCCTTCAACGACAGATCCGCATTCAACGCTTTCCCCTCGAACTGCTCGAGCCAGTTCTCGCTCGCGCGGTACTCCGGCGGCTCCGCAAACCGGAGCACCTCGATGTTCCGGATCCGATCAGGCGGTACGATGACGACCAGGACCACCTCGTTGAGCGTCCTGACTCGATGACTATCGAAATAGCCGACTCCCACCGTCCGTTGGCCGGTGCGAGCCACGTAGTAGGTCACCACGCTCTGCGTGATCGGCGCGTCCGGTCCCGCTTGGGCCCGCGCGGCCACGAGGTCACGCTCAGTGAGAAACGCAGTCTGCCGCTCGATTCGGGCCGGCGGAGGAAAAGCGGCCCTGAGCGCCTCATTGAGCGAGAGTTGCGCAGGGAGCGTCCTCGGTGCCACTCCGAGCAGCATCAGCGCAGCCGGGCCCGACCACGGCAGCCTAGAACAGATACCCCAGATTGACATTCAGCTGGTTGACTCCGGTGTCGGCCTCATTGCTCACGATCTGGTAATCGGCCTTGAGCGACACGTTGGGCAGGGGCTTCCACATGCCGCCCAGCGTGAGGAGGCGCCGGTCGTTGGCCGGGCTCGCGGCAAACCCGTCGGGGACCCGGTCCTGGGTGTCGAGCTGCTCGTACCGAAGGTAGGGCACCAGCTGGTGCTCGCTCCGGGTGTTTCGAAGCAGATCGTAACCACCCTGCAGGTACCAACCGATCAGGCGCTCACCCACCGACGCGTCTGCCGTCAGGCCACTCAGCTCGTTGATCTCCGCGGCGTCATCCACGGTGGAAACTGCTAGCAGCCCGCTGAGGTCAAAACCTGCCAGCTTGTACTGGGCATGTCCCTCCCAGATAAAGGTGCGGGCTCCGATCGTGACCGCTGGATCCGAGGGAAGGACCGCGCCCTGCCCCGAGTTACCCAGATAAGCCGAGGTGCCGACGGTGAGCCCCGGAACCCCGGCGTAGTCTAGCCGGCCCACAGCCCCGAAGTTTTCCGCGGTAGCCTCGGAGCCATTCTGGCGTCCGCCCCGGATCCCGGAGGCGGAGAAGCCGGTGGCATCGAACCCGTTTACGAGATAAGCCCGGTACGAAAGCGGACCCGCCCCGCCGAAGAATCCAATCCCGCTCTCGCGCCAGGTCGAGGGAATGATCTGCCGTTCAGTCTCTGGACGCCGAGCGCCGAGAAAAGCCGGCGGCTCGTGTACTTCGTTGATGAACCCCATGGGCGGGAGAAGCAACCCGCCGCGCAGGCCGAAAGTCGGGGTAAGCCGGTACTCCAGGTATGCAAACTCGATCGAGACCGATCCACCTTCCTCCGTGCTCCCATGCTCGAACTCGAGCTCGGAGTTGAACAGCACCTTGTCACTAAACTTGTAGCCGACGTACACGATAGCCCGCAGCGCATCCAGCCGGTCAGTGGCGCCTGAAGGGGTATCATCCTCTCGCGAGTCGGCGAAGTTCTCGTAAAGAACCTCGCCGTATCCTCCCAGCGACACACCCTGAGCAACCTTGTAGACCTTGGAGGCGGCGGGCCCGAAGCCATATACACTGGTGTCCGCCTCTACTACCAGATCACGGCCCAGTCTGAGCTCCTCGAGCTCTCGGGTGATGGCCTCAACCTGCGCCTCCAGCCGGTCGACGTCAGTCGTGTCCTGAGCATGGACCGCTATGATTGGAGCGAGGAGGAGTGCCACCAGGGTGATATGGCTCCGCCGTGATCTTCTGATCCGCACGTTACGTTCTCCGGTGGACAGTTGAGTCGGATACCAAGAAGTTCTTCAACTCAGAGTTACCGCGTTGTTCCAGCCGCCCTTGGCGCTCGATGAGGAAGAGCACAGCCACATCCTTTCGCTCCCGAGCCCACTCGAGCCCGCGGTCAGGACCCAGAACCAGCAGCGCGGTGGAGACTACGTCCGCGACGGCTGGGTCCTCCGCTATCACTGTCACGCTGCCCCACGCCGGCGCTGGCCGTCCGGTGCGGGGATCGAGGATGTGCCCGATGCGCTGCCCGTTTGCCGTAACGAAGCGTTCGCTCTGGGAACTGGTCGAGACCGATCCCTTTTGCAGCTGAAGCCACGCCGCGGGCTCGGCCCGATGGCTCGGATGGGCAACGGGTATGGTCCAGTCCATTCCGCGGCGATCGGACCCAAAGACGAGCACCTGGCCGCCGAAGTTGAGTACCGCGGACTCCGAGCCTGCTCTCAGCAGGGCAGCGCGGGCCTCCCTCAGCGCCACGCCTTTCCCGAATCCTCCGGTATCGATCCAGGAGCCCACATGCCTCCGTGTGATCGTCGGCGCGGTCCGGGATAGCGAAAACCGGCGCCAGCCACTGGTAGAACGAGCGCGAGCCAGGGCATCCGATGATGGCAGCCTTCCCTGTCCGCGAAGGTCCCACGCGTCTACCAGCGCTCCGATGCCGGGATCAAAGGCTCCATCGGTCTGCTGCGACCAGCGATTGACTTCGGTAAGGAGAGACCACAGTTGCGGGGAAAGTCGGAAGGGGCGTCCGACCGGCGCGGCGTTGACTCGCGCCATTTCGCTATCCTTGCGCCAAGTGCTCAGCAGGGAATCGGCCCGCCGCACCGCAGTAAACGCGTCCTCTGTGGCCTGGATCCCAGCGTCCCGGTTGGCCGCGGAGACCTCGATCCGGAGTGTCGTGCCCATGAGATAGGCTTCCCGCTCCACCCACACGGGCGACTGTGGAAGCGGTGGGAGCAACAGGGCGGCGAGGAACTGAGAAAGCAGGTGGGAGGCTCCGCCAGTTGAGAATGAGAATCATTCTAAACTGCTAATTACTACCATATTATTCCCCATTGCCACTGGTGTCAACACCCGCGTTCGCACATCATTGGACTGCGCCCCGCATCTCCGTTATTCCCAGAGGGATTCGAGAACCGCCATGGTCCTGCTGCCCCTCCGCACAGTCCGCCTCCCCAAGGCGACCGAACAGTTCTATGACGGTTGGCTGGCCGACCTGGATGGACAGCTCTCCGAGCCCCGGGCGGACTGGCATCGAATCACCCGCGATCTACTGTTCCAGCTCTACTATCCCGACACGCGTGATTACGAGGGAATGCTGCAGGATCCCAAGACCTCCGAGGCAACCCGAGTCGCGCTCCTCTCGCTCGATCCGCGAAACATCACCCTGGAACCGGAGTATTACGCCGAAGTGGACGCCGAGCGCTATGCCAGGGTGAAGCCGCTGATCTGGCTGTGGCAAAGCTTCGACCGATCTCCGGCCGGCGGCGGAAACGTCCACCTCGGCGTGCGGTTCCGCCGGATTCTGGCGCCGCACATCTTCGCCCGAGTAGGGCGCAACTTTAAGGCGTTTCACTTCGTGGAGTTCTCCTTTGGATACAACCTGGAGATCGGCGACGACGTAGTGGTGCATCGCAACGTCTTGCTGGACGACCGCGGCGGCATCACCCTGGGCAACCGGGTGAGCATTTCCGATTATGCCAACATCTACAGTCACACCCACAGCATCGTGGATCAGCGCGACGTCACCAACGCCCGCACTGTTCTCGAGGACGACGTCCGGATCACCTATCATGCGACGGTACTGGCGGGTGTGCGGGTCGGTCGCAATGCCATGGTGGGCGCCAACGCCGTGGCAACCAAGGACGTCCGCCCCTACCACGTGAACGTGGGCATACCTGCCAAATCCATCCGGGTCAAGCCCAATGCTCCACCGGAGGCATACGTGACCGAGCGGGTCGCCCGCCGGGAGTCCTGACCTGGCCCGCCGCGACGGAGTGCCGCCGGTCTCCATTGCGGCCTCGGCCGCCGGAGCGTTGTTGGTCACTGTCCTGGCCATTACGCTGCTTACCGGCCAAATGCCTCCACTGTACGCCACCACGCTACTGGTTCTTGGTCTCATTCTGCTGGTGCTGGCGCTTACCCGTAGAAGCTGGGAGCTGCCCCTTCACCTGATCTCCGCCATTCTGCTGGGCGGCATCGCGGTCTGGGCCGAGCAGCGGATCTGGTGGATCTCCCTGTTGGCGGCAGCCATGATTCTGGTGACCTTCTCGGCCGCTCTCCTCCGGGCTCAGCGGAGCACGCGGGAGGCCGAGGCCAAGGCCGATCAACTGGCCGTCCAGGTCGATCGTCGGATCAGCGAGCTGTTTTCTCTCCAGGAGCTGAGCTACGTCCTGTCGGAGTCGATTCAGCTGGACCGCGTCGTCGACCAGGTGGCCAAGTATGCGGCCCGATTTCTTCAGGCGGATGGGGCCGTGGTCGTGCTGGTTGAAATGGAAGGGCAGCAGCTACGGGTAGTGGCTGCCTCCGGTACGCTCGAATCCCTGATGGGCCGGGTCAGTGAAGACTCGGAGAGCGCGTTGGTGCGGTTTGCGATCGGCCGCGATCGGATCGAAGTCGCCCAGGGGATGGAGACTCCGACTGTCGAGCTCATCGCCGGAATCACGGTTCGCTCGGCGGCCGTCGCTCCACTGCGGGCCCAGGGGATTACCATGGGCGCGCTGGCAGTCGCCGACCGCCGGGGCGGTCCCTTCACCACCGAGGATCTCTGGCTCCTGTCCACGGTGGCCACGAACGCCTCAGTCGTGCTGGCAAACAGTCGGCTGTACGAGATGGTGCGCCGGAGTGAAGAGCAATGGGAGACGGCGTTCAACGCTCTGGCCGAAGGTCTGGCCGTGGTGGGGCCGGCGGGGGCGATCCTGCGAGCCAATCGGGCGCTGGCCGATCTGGCCGAGGTGTCCGAGTCAGAGCTGGTTGGGCGAGACTTCTCGGAGCTGTTCTCGGGAGCTTCCGAGCCGGTCAGGGCGCTGATTCAGGCTGGGTACCGGCGCGAGAAGAGCACACCACTGGTGGTGCGGCTGGATCAGCCCCAGCGCGTGCTCCGGCTCACCGCAGCGCCACTCACCGGGGTGGAACCCGGCTCCGCGGTCATTCTGATCGAGGATGTCACCGAGCAGCGGATGCTGGAAGCGCAGATCATTCAGAACGATAAGATGGCGTCCATTGGTCAGCTGGTATCCGGTGTCGCCCACGAGCTCAACAATCCACTCACTTCGATCGCGGGGCTTGCCGAGCTCCTGCTGGAGCGGCCGCCTCATCTGGAGTTTCCGCGGGAACATCTCCGGGTTATCCACGATCAGGCCGAACGCGCCAGCCGGATCGTTCGAAATTTGTTGACCTTCGCCCGCAAAGGTGTAGCGGAGAAGACCGCCGTCGATCTGAACGACGTGGTCACCCGCACTTCTCTTCTCATCGTGTACGAGCTTCAACTCCACGGAATCGATCTGGACTCGGAGCTGAGCCGGGACCCTGTAGTAGTCCTGGGAGACCGCTACGAGCTCCAGCAGGTCCTCCTCAACCTGGTGACCAATGCGGTGCAGGCCGTGGTGGGCTTGCCGGCCGGCAAGCCCCGGCGCATTACGTTATCCACCAGCCGGGTAGACGGCGAAGCAGTGCTCCGGGTGCGAGACACCGGTCCCGGAGTGCCCCAGCATCATGCGCCGTATCTCTTCACGCCCTTCTTCACCACCAAGGCGCCGGGTGAAGGCACCGGATTAGGTCTCTCGCTGAGCTACGGACTGGTCAAGTCTCATGGTGGGGACCTGACCTATGAGCCTTCAGCCGAGGAGGGAGCGGAGTTCCGGGTAACTCTGCCGCTATATGAGGCGGAGACCCCGGCAGAGCAAGCTCTGGGTGCCGGAGCTAACGGGCGTCCGCTTCGCAGGCGGATACTCGTGGTGGATGAAGATCCCGCGGTGCACCGGTTGGTGAGCGCCCTGTTCGCGCCCGATGGTCACGCGGTGGAATCAGTTCGGTCGGGGGACCAGGCGTTGAGACTCGCCCGCGAGGGCGAGTACGACATGATCATTGCGGATATCCGGATGGCTGCGGGGACTGCGGAGCCGTTCACCCACGCGCTCCTCCATGCGTGTCCCCACATCCGGAACCGCCTGGTCGTTGCCTGCGCTCCCGAAGAAGACCTGCCCGCGCCGCTCGCTGAGCAGCCGGTCCGCCGGGTGACAAAGCCGTTCAATCCCCGGGATCTCCAAGGTCTGGCTAAAGAGATCTTTCAGTAACCCGCCGCACTGGCGGGCTTCCAGGGAAGCACGCTCACCCGGCCTTTGACTTTGGCGGTTGCAGTTGATGCATCTGCAGTAGCCCAGTAATTCCCGCCCGCTGCCAGATCGGGCGCTTCGATGAACCAGCGGGAGGCACGAAGGAACACGTTGCCGGTGACCTCGCTGCCGTGCCCATCCCCGTCGATGATCAGCCCGACCCCGACTCCATCAAAGACATTCCCCCGCAACTGTGCCCGGGTGGTTCGCTGCACCACGATGGCTCGTTCCAGCCGGGACAGGACGTTGTCGTCGATCCGGTAATGCCGGCTGGGCTCCCCGCTCTCCTGGGGCGCGGCGACCTGAATCCCCAGCGGACCGCCGATGATCACGTTTGCCAGTATCGAGTTGTCGCTTCCGTGGTCGCTGATAATGCCGGCGGTGCGGCTACCAATGATGGTGTTGCCCTGGACGATGGAGCCAGCGCAGCGATTTAGCCGGAACCCCACGCCGGCACTGTCCGCGCGATTGTTCAGAAACGTGTTGCTCCAACCCAGTGTCGCGGCAAAGGCGGTACGGAGCGCAGCGGAGGCATCGTTGCGAAAGACCAGGTTTCCCACCGAGGGCCGCGTCACTCGGCGCTGACCGGCAAGGAGGAGACCCAGGCTGGAGGCGCTGAGGTCGTTATCGACGATGGTGTTTGAGTCGCTCGCGTCTCGCAGCAGCAGGGCAGCTGCGCCGCAGTCAGCCGCCGGCACTTGGGCCTCGCATCGGCGGGTATGATCGGCTCGATTTCGGGTGACCACGTTGTGGGACGAGCGCCAGAGATGGATGCCCCATCCGTTGTTCATCGCCACATCGTTGTCGGCGATATAGCTGTCACGCACCTCGAGCAGCGCGATCCCGTTCTGCGCCCCTCGCGCGGTGATGCCGGTGATGCTCGTGCCCGTGGTGCGCTGCAGCAAGATACCACCGCCGTATCGCTCGAAGCTGTCGGCCCGGATCAGGTTGAGCTGGTCCGCGGCATCCGGCCGAGCCGGCGTCGACCGTACCGCCTGACTCCGGCTGCCCGAGAGATCCGTTCCGGCAACTCGGTGGGCACGACCCCCCTCCAGTCGGATTCCGTACCGATAGCCATGTATGGCGCCGCCGGTGATGGTGACGGCATCCACGCCTCTACTAGTGATTCCCGCCCCGACGAATCTGGTCGGCACCGAATCTCCGCTTTCGAGCACCACGCCGGTGAGGTTGATCCGAGTTCCGGTGGCGGCGGCAATGATGACACCCTGCTCGTTCTTGTCGGAGATACGATAGTGGCCGGGGCACACCCGAACCTCGCCTTGTACCTGCGTTCCGGCCCGAGTAGGTCGGATACACGGGGCCGCGGTGGTAGGAGAGACCGGCGCCGCCAGAGCCGATGCAATCGAAAGAACAGCGAACATCATGGACGAACCGGATAGCCCCGCTCTCGCAGGTACGCACGCGCACGAGGCAAGCTGGACTCCTGATAGTGAAAGATTGTGGCAGCGAGGACGCCGTGGGCCCCCGCTTCCAGCGCTTCAGCCAGATGCGCCAACCTACCCGCGCCGCCGGACGCGATGACCGGGAGGCTCACGGCGCCGGAGACCTGTTTCAGCAGCGGCAGATCGTAGCCTTGCCCGGTGCCGTCACGATCCATCGAGGTAAGCAGAATCTCTCCAGCGCCGAGCGCCTCCATGCGCCGGCACCACTCGGTTGCTTCGAGTGACGTTTCCTCCCGCCCTCCATTGACCATGACCGCAAAACGTCCACCCGTTCGCTTGACGTCCACCGCTACGACCACGCACTGGCTGCCAAAGCTTTCCGCCAACTGTGAGACCAGGGGTGGGTCTCGAACCGCCGAGGTGTTGACCGCGATCTTGTCCGCCCCCGCGCGGAGCACCGCTCCGGCATCCTGAACCGAGCGAATGCCCCCACCTACGGTAAACGGAACGAAGACAGCTTCGGCAACGTGACTGACCATCTCGAGAGTGGTGCGGCGGCCCTCCGGACTGGCCGAGATATCCAGCAACACCAGCTCGTCGGCGCCATCGGCGTCATATCGTGATGCCTGGACCACCGGGTCGCCGGCATCTCGCAGGCTCTCGAAATGAGTTCCCTTCACCACCCGGCCACCGGCGACATCCAGACAAGGAATGATCCGCCGGGCTAGCATACCCGGAGAACGTCTTCCACTGAACCTCCTGTGCCGCTGCCGAGCAGCGTTTCGATGTCATCCAGCGCACGCCCCTCCCGCGGCCAGGCAAATCGAAGCCGGGCAGCGGCCGGCGTGAGCCATTCAAACCCGTCGTGCTCCGGCCCCAGCCGTACCCCCGCGTTCGGGTCGACGAAGGCGGCAAAGACGGGCACCAGTGCCACTTCGTCGGTGCGATGCTGGTAGAACAGCTCCACCCGACTCAAATTGTACAGCCGGAGTGGCATCAGCCCGGTTTCCTCTTGCAGCTCACGCGCTGCCGCGGCAGCCGGTTGTTCCCCCGGCTCGATATGTCCATGGACGCTCTCCCATGAGCCCGGGCACCGGCCGCTCACCGCCCGCCGGAGAGCAAGGCACTCGAGCGAGGCCCCCATCATCCGCAAGACATACACGTCGACCAGCGAGGCCCGGACCGAGGTCACGGCCGCCACTCGGCGAACGCGGCGAGCAGCGCCAGCCCAGCCTGCTGCGACTTTTCCGGATGAAACTGCGCCCCGACCAGCGAGCCCTCCCCCACCAGCGTGGGGAACCGGCCGCCATAGTTTCCCGTAGCCAAGATGTCGCAATCGGGAAGGCCGGTTGGATAGTAGCTGTGCACGTGATAGAAGAACTGAGTCGAGTCGCTGAAGGCTCTTGCCACCACCGGATGAGTCCGGCCGAACTCGGTCAGGTCCACCTTGGCCCAACCGACATGGGGAACCGGGAGTCCGCCGGAGAACCGCTGCACTCGCCCCGGCAACACCCCGAGGCCGTGCGCTGCCGGGGCCTCCTCGCTGGTCTCGAAAAACAATTGAAGCCCGAGGCAGATACCCATCACCGGGCGACCCTGTTGTACTGCTTCCCGGACCGCGTCACCCAGCCCGGTGGCGACCAGCGTGCGAGAGGCCTGACCGAAGTGCCCCACACCAGGAACCAGGACCCGATCGGCTGAGCGCACCTGATCCGGATCACTCACCAGGCTGGCCTGGTGCCCGCTGGCACGAACCGCGCGGACCACGCTCGCGATGTTGTTCACTCCGTAATCCACCACCGCAATCACAGCACTCCCTTGGTCGAGGGCACACCGCTCACCCGCGCATCCGGAGTAGTAGCGGCGTCGAATGCTCG
>JAICPP010000332.1 GCA_025929805.1 Gemmatimonadales bacterium
CACCAGCGGGTGGACCGACCGGAGCGACGCAATCCGGTAGGCCACCTCCGGTGAGATGTTGTACACGGTGAAGATCCCCTTGGCGGCTACTACCGCGTCCGGCCCTTCCAGGGCGAGGCTGGCGGACGCGTACCGGAGGCGCATGCCGAAGGCCAACGGGCCGATCTGCCGCTCCAGGCCGGCGCCAAACGTTGTGGGCCGATACGGACGAAACGACCGCCGTTCACTGCTCCTCTCTATGGAACCGCCCCAGAAACGGTCGGACCCGACCTCAGCGGAAATTGCCCACTGACCCCAAAGGGGCTGGCCGCAGAGCGATAGGGCCAAGACCAACCCGAGCCTTAGGCTGGTGACAAGCTTTGGCCGCATTACCGCATGTCCAGGTTGATCCAGCCGTTGGTCACGTTTCCCTCGCCTTTGACGATCCAGTTGGCACCGGCGTAGAACCTTCCGACGACGACATCTTCGATGGCATTGCCGATGAGATCGTCCTGGGTGGTGATGAACGAGTATGCCGAGGCCAGGAGCTTCTGCAGCGCATTGGCGCGCTTGATGTACTTGCCCAGGGTCCAGCTCGTTGTGTCCTTTCCTCCGGTGAGGTTTGGGTACTGAGCCTGGAGCGTGTTCTGGAGATTGGTGAACCGGTTTCCGTCGAACTTGATTCGGCACCCGGTGTCGTCGTCTTCCAGGGCGATGATCCTGAAGTTCTGGTTGGGATGGGCGGTCTTGTAGGCATTCAGCTGGGTCTGACTGAATAGCAGGACCTGGCCACTCCAGCTCAGGCTATTCTGATCGAACCTGTAGTACCCGCCTGCCGGCTCTCCAGCGCACTGGTAATCCGTGAGTGAATCACTCGTTCCCGCCTGGCCCAGAATGTGGATCTCATATTCGGGGCTTCCCTTAAACCAGCCCTCAAAATCCTGGACGAAGTGCGCGTACGTCATGTACAAGCCGGGCGGCGGCGTAGGTTCGGGTGCCGGTCTAGGCGGCGGAGGCGTAATCGCGAACGAGACTTCATCTCGTGGCCCGAAGTCGGTCTCGACCGGGACGATAGCCAACACCGGAGTGACTGGAGGGGCATCGGCACTCAGCACTCGGCGGCGGCCCCGCACGTCGTAGGCGACTGGTGCGTCGCGATCCTCCCGTGCACTGGCGACCAGAATGTCAGGGCCCGCGTTCCACGCCGCTCGGTGCGCAGGGACCGGAAAATAGATTTCCAGTGGGGTTGCCTGTTGGGCATCGAGCTCGACCGCCGATTCGGATTCTCCGGCGAACCGGGCGATCTCGCGCAGCACGCGATGGTCGGAGCGGATGAGGAGTCGCTGGAGCTGGAGCTTGTTCTCCCTGAAGGGGGAATGGTCCAGCTCGGCTTTCATGTGGGTACGAAACCCGGGATCTGCGAGAGCCAGCGCGAATCGTTTGGCCAGGCGATCCATGGCGCTACGCTCTCTGGCACGCTGCACTGCCTCCGCAGACTCGGCCGCCGCTATGGATGGCGCCTCGTCTCCTGCAGCAGTGGGGTCGGGGTGGCTGCACGCGGCAATCGTGGCCACGGCGATTGAAAAAAGGCCGATTTTCCTGAACATGGCTCCTCCTTTGGAATGGTCGCGAGCGCTAACAGCGGCTCGGGTTCCGACAGAGAGGCCAAGCTAGGATTTGGTACTGCTCGAGCAGGTATCGGGGTTACGCGGAGATGGACAAAAGGACGGACGCTGCGGCGCTACTCCGGGAGGTAACGACTGTAGATCGCGAGGGAGACCGAGTCTGCGTCGGTGCAGGCTGACGCCAGGGCACTGAGACACAGCGGAGAACCGCTCTTGTCTCGAAAGACCACTCCGGGCAGCGACAGCGGTCCGCGCCTCTCGCAGCCGAGTACACGGGTTCTCTCCTCGGGTGTCGCGAAGATGCCCAGCACCCCGCCGACGCGCAGCAACTCAGCCGGGGAGTCGTAGCCAAGCATCCGCGCGAATGGAGTATTGGCGGTAA
>JAICPP010000111.1 GCA_025929805.1 Gemmatimonadales bacterium
AACCCCGCGCGTAGCGCTATGGATGAAGCGGCCGCCTCCCATGTAGAGCCCGACATGGGTCACTCCCCGGCCCCGATTAGAGAACGTCAGCAGATCACCCGGCCTCAATAAATCCAGTTTGCGATCCACCTTGGAGCCTTGACGGGCTTGATCCACACTTCGCCGCGGCAACTCGATACCATGTTTGCCATAGGCGTACTGAATCAGACCCGAGCAGTCGAATCCCTCTCCATTTTCACCAGTCCCACCGAACTCATATGGCCGCCCCATCGCTTCGGCGGCGGTAGCGACCACCGAGTCCGCCAGCCTGGCCGGGGTCGTCCCACTGGGGACCAGGGGGCTGGTCTCGGCCCGAGGGGTCGTTTCAGTCATAGGGGCTGGCTCGGTCACCTGATTGCGCGTGGCTCTCGGCCTGGGGGAACCTCCTCCCAGGTGAACTCCGACTCCTATGGCAAGCTCGCCGCCATCCCGTCCTCCCAGGGACACCTCCCGCCAGCGCCCTTCTGCTCCCACGGAGATGAAGTCCAGCGGAAAGAGATCGTAACCGATGCCGGCAGACCACGACCCCCAGGGGTCGGACAAGGCGTTGGAGGTCTCGGAACCGAGTCCGCCGCTCAGCCCCACCACCAGGTAGGGGCCGCCGCTGCTGCTGCGAAAAGCGGTAAGGTCGGTTCCCACTCCGGCAAACCCGCCTGCCTCGTTCCCGAAGCGCCGAGTGACATCGCCATGAAGCTGCGCTCCCAGAACGCCGGTCAATGACCGCCTGATCCCCACCCGATAGGTCGTCCACCCATCCGAGTCCCAGAAACGTCCGACCTGAGCCTCTATGGTCTGGGCGTGCAGCATTGGAGGGCGGAGCCCCGTCATCGACAAGAGAAGCAGAGAGACCTTGAGGAGGCTAGGACGATTCATGACCCCTTCCCGACTGGCTCAGGCACCGGTCGGCCGTTGCGCAGGTTTACTCTATAGACGGCCACGGGCCGGCAGTTGGTCCACAGCACGGCTCTCATCGTGGAATCATCGACGAGTGTGGGAGTATCTCCCGTGTACAGCAGCGGCACCTGGATTCGCTTTCCGGCTCGGCGAATCTCCAGACCTCGTTCAACGCAGGTCGACCCATCAGCCGCGGTACCGGTGCGAGCGAGGCTGTACCAGATCTCCACCCCTGTCCTGGTGGAAACCGCCAGCGAATCCACCGGTTGCGAACGAGAGGGCGGCCGATCGCGGTCCGCCGGATCGGCTCCGCCACACCCCAGGATTACGGCAAATACGACGCCAGACCTGGTCAGCCCCAGACCGACGCTCATCTCCGGTCAGGTTGGCTGCGAGGGCGCCGGCTCGGAAATCTCTTCGGGCACCTCGGGCACGGTGGCAAACTCCGTCGTATCGGGAGTTCCGTCCTCGGTGACGGCGAGGACTTCCCGCACCTCCGGCGAGCGGCGGAGGTAGTGCAGCCAGGCGATCAACGCGGCAAAGCCGGCCAATCCGCCACAGACCGCCGTTACAGCCAGGCCGCGAACGGGGTCGTCGAGCTTCATGGCCAACAGGGCGCCACCCACAGCGCCAAAAAAGGAAGCTGCCCAGGCTAGAAACGGCGTGAGCAGCCACCCAAAGATGCGAAAGAGGAGACGGACCCAGCGCATCGCTTCAGCTGCGACGCTTCCCGACGGCAGAGAGGATGGTGGCCAGGGCGAGCGCCGGAAGTACCGCGACGGCAAAAGTGCCTAGGGTCCAGCCGGCACCCGGGAATCCCAGCAGGATGGCCAGCGCACCTACCACCGCGGTTAAAAAGAGCGTGGTAACGAGGGCAGTCAGGACGGCTGGACGGCCATTCCTGGCTGTTTGATTTGCCAGGATCCAGGAACCCATCCACGGCAGGAACGTCCCGACCATCCACCAGACAGGATGGTACCACCAGTTGCTCCCCCCTCCGATCTCATGCCACCGGTTGGTGTAAGTGCCGATGTTCTGGAGGACCGTGACGTCGATCAAGAGAAACACGCCCGCCGCACCCAAGCCGATGCCGGCCGCTCCGGCGATGCCCTCGATGGTAAGCGCCCGGGTCCAAAGCCCGGGAAGTATGGTGACAGCAGCTACTCCGATCGCCAGGATGAGGGCGCACACGATGGTCTCGACGAAACCGTCGAGAAATCGCGACGCGAGCGAGAACAGCAGCACCAGGATGGCTTCGAGCAAGCCAAGCTTGGCCGACCCCAGCACGATTGCGGGGACAGCAGTCGTATCATGCTCTGCTTGCGATTCTACTCGCGAGGTCATGCCGGCTCCATGCTTGCGTGGAGCGTCAAGTATACCGGAGGGTCTGCGGTCGGGCCAAGGCCGACTCAGGTCGCCCAGGCCAGCACCACCGCAAGATCGGTCACGGCCCACGCGAGGAGCGCACGATACATGCCGTGCTGATGGTCGCGTGGCGTCATGTCCTGCTGCCGCAAGAACCAGGGGACCAGCACCAGGGCCCAGCCCAGCAGCGCGATCAGGAGCGGGATCCAACGCCAGCGCTCGGTTGCGGCCCAGCGGCTCTGGAGAGCCGCGGTGCAAAAGAAGCCGAACCCTAGCAGCGCCCCGCCCTGAGCGACGATCAGGCTGCGACGCACACCCAACCACAGCGCCAGAGTTCGATCACCCCGCCGGGTGTCTTCCTCGAATTGATAGATCTGGGTCAGCGGGTACAGGGCGGCGAACAAGGGGAAAAAGCCCAAGAGGACCAGCCTTCCCATCGGCCCGACGGGGAGCCCCGTCGCAGCCCAGCCGGCGTAAGGCGTCAAGGTTCCGAATCCCCACATGTTGATGAGCCAATCGGCGCCGGGAACCGACTTGAGCCGAAACGGAGGAACCGAGTAGAGGATCGATAGCACCAGACACAACCCATACACCACCCGGTACTGGACGGGCAAAAGCAGCGCGGCTATCAGACCGAAAACCATCAAGCCAAGACCGAAAGCCGCGAGGCCTGGGGGTGGACGTGGGGGCTGCCGCAGGTAAGCGACATCACCCTCGTCTCGATCATACGCACTGTTGAGCGCGAGGGTCCCGCCATTCAAGCACACGACCCAGAGCGCCGTGCCCAGGAGCGCCGGCGCGAGAGTTTCGCTTCGGAAGGCATTGGGTACTCCTACAGCGAGGAGATATCCGACCAGGGTGTGGGCGGCGACGATGGGCCATTCGACTGGACGGGTATGTAGCAGGTAATTGAGTCGGGTGCCGAGCAGGCGATATCCTGCCTGGCGGGCCCGGCTCACCACTCGAGACCAATATGTCCGGCGGCGATGCGCAGCCCGCGGAGGGTGAGGTCGGGGTCGGTGACCTCGATCGTGCTGCTCAGAGGAGCGATGATGGGCGCCAGACCGCCAGTGGCAACCACGCGCGGGCGTTTGCCGTCCGGCCACTCGGCGGTAATGCGGCGCACCATACCGTCAACTGCATCGGCGGCCCCGAACAGTACGCCCGCCTGGATACACTCCTCGGTCCGGCGACCGATGACTCGAGTTGGTGCTCGCAGCTCCGTAGCGGGCAGTTTGGCCGTGCGACGGGTGAGCTGGTCTGCCGAGGTCCTGAGGCCCGGCATTATCGCACCGCCCAGGAACCGCAAATCGGCCGTGACGCAATCGAAGGTTGTCGCCGTGCCGAAATCGACCACAACACTGTCGGACCGGAATAGATCCACCGCGGCGAGTACGTTTACGATTCGGTCGGCCCCTACGGTGAGCGGCTCGTCCACATCCAGGATTACCGGGAGAGCTGTGCGCGCATCGACGGTTACACCGGTGCACCCGGTGGAACGCGCCACCCCATCGACGATACTCTGCGTGACCGGCGGAGCGACGGAGGCCAGACACACGGCGTGTACCTCATTGGGAGAATGGCCACTCTGCACCAGAAAGCCGCCAATGGCGCTCCCCCACTCATCGGGCGTACGGTCGGGGTTGGTGGTAAGACGCCAGTGTGCCTCCAGCTCGTTCTTCTGGAAAAGACCGACGGTGATCTCGGTGTTGCCAATGTCCAGGGCGAGCAGCATGACCTAGTGGGTTTGGGAGAGCCGGGCGAGCTCGATCGACGCGTTGCGGAGGGACACGTGAGCGCCTTCCGCCGTGCGTATCCGCAGTGTGCCGTCATCGGCCAGGCCGGCGACCGTACCGGACAGCGGCTCTCGGATCTCCCGCCCTTTGAGCCAGCTCCGGGCCGCAAAGTGCTCTAGCTCAGCCGGCGACAGGCGCCCAGCCTCTAGATCGAGATCTCGAAGAGCGGCCAAGATATGTCCGAGTATCTGGTCCTCCTGGATATCGCGGTGCAGCTCCCGGAGGGAGATCGCCACCTCCTGAAGATCGGGCGGGATCTGATTGCGCAGATTGAGTCCCACACCGACCGCTACCCAGGCAAGCAGCGAGCCCTGCCAGCGCGCCTCGCACAGGATGCCACCCACTTTCCGTTCGCCCACCATCAGATCGTTGGGCCACTTGAGCTGGATGGGCGGGGAAACCAGCGGGTCGAGGCAGCGCGCAACGGCGAGACCCACCCGGAGGCTGATCACTTCCATTCCTCCCACCGATGCCGGGCGGAACAGTGTGCTCATCCATAATCCTCCGGGTGGTGATTGCCAACTCCGCCCGCGGGCGCCCCGGCCGGCGAGCTGCTCGTGGGCCAACACGATGGTACCGGCTTCGGCGCCCTGTTCCGCTAGCTCATGGATGACATCCATCGTTGAGGCTACCCGGTCATACCGGTAGAGTCTGGGGGTCATGGCTATACCAGCTTAACTCCTGGTGGCCAGCAACAAGATCCCGAAACCGATTCGGTACCATGCGAAGGCGCTGAAGCTGTGGGCCGACACGTATTTCAGAAACGCCCGCACGACTACAATTGCGGAGAGGAACGCAACGATGAACCCCACCGCAAACATGGGAGCGTCGGTGGCCGACAAATACGACCAACTCTGAACCAAGTCGAAGACTGTCGCCACGAGCATGATCGGAACCGCCAGAAAGAACGAAAATTCCGTTGCCACCACCCGCGACAGCCCCAGCGCGTAACCACCCATAATGGTAGCGCCGGACCGGGATACGCCCGGCACGAGTGAGAGTACCTGAGCGAGCCCGATCCCCAGGGCGGTGCGGGGCTTCATGTCGTCGATAGCGTGCACGGTGGACCTTGGCGACCACCGCTCGATCAGCAGGATGAGCACACCTCCCACCACCAGCGCCACCGCTACTACCATCGTACTGAATAATCGCGCCTTGATCCATTCATGGGCGAGGAATCCGACCAGCGCCGCCGGGAAAAAGGCGATCATGAGGTTGCCGATCAGCCGCCGGCCTCCAGGGTTGCGGCTGGGCGAGAGCAAGGCGTCCCCCAGCCGCCCACGATAAAGCCACACGATGGCGAGGATGGCGCCCAATTGAATGAAGATGTCGAACGTCTTGGCCCGTTCGTCCACCAGATTCAGCCACTGACTGACGACGATGAGGTGGCCGGTGGAGGAGACCGGAATGAACTCCGTCGCTCCTTCCACCAGCCCCAGCAGCGCCGCCTTCCAGAGCAACTCAGGCGACACGGACCCGCATCACGCAAGGACTTCGCTATAGAACGCCTCGTACATGGGCACGATCCGGTCGGCTGAGAACTGTTCAGCCTTCTCGATCGCTGCCGCCCGTATGGCGGCGTGACGCTCGGGATCCCGCAGCAGCTCCACCGCTCGGCGGCCCATCGCTTCCACCGACCCAACCGGCTCGAGGATCCCGTTCAACCCATCGTCTATTACCTCCGGTAACCCTCCGGCACGGGTGGCAACCACCGGAGCGCCACAGGCCATCGCTTCCAGTGCTGCAAGGCCGAACGATTCGGTCTGCGAGGGAAGGATGAAGAGATCGCTGCCCTGGAGTAAGCTCGCGACCGAATCCAGGCGACCGAGAAACCGTACATCGGCACTGACACCCAGATCCCGGGCTTCGTTTTCCGCATCCACCCGTTCCGGCCCGTCGCCGATCATGATCAGCGTAGCCGGCATCGCCCGTTGGATTCGGGCGAATACCCGCACGACATCCTTCACCCGCTTGACCTCGCGGAAGTTGGAGACATGGGTGATCAGCCTGTGGCCCGGCGGAGCGAGTCGCTCGCGACAGCCCGGCTCACCCGGACGATACTCCTGCATATTCACGAAGTTGGGAATCACTCGAATGGCGCAGCTCCCGCATCCGAACGCGCGGTAGGTCTCGTCTCGCAGATAGGTCGAAACCGCAGTAACGGCATCGGACTGCTCGATGGAGAACTTGGTGATCCCATAGAAGCTCGATTCCTGACCCACCAGCGTGATATCGGTACCATGAAGCGTGGTGATCACGCGGAGGGGCCACTCGCCGTTCAGCATTTCCCTCGCCAGATAGGCCGTGGTGGCGTGAGGAATGGCGTAGTGGACGTGAAGCAGCTCGAGCCGCTCCCGGAGGACGACCTCATGCTGCTTGGAGGCCAAAGCCAGCGTGTAGGGGAAGTGGTCGAAAAGAGGATAGCGTCCCATCCGGGTCTCCACTTGATGAAAGAAGACCCGCTCGGCATATCCACGAAGACGAAACGGTGAGTCGTAGGTGATGAAGTGCACTTGGTGCCCGCGCCGGGCGAGCTCCAAGCCCAGCTCGGTTGCCACCGCTCCGGATCCACCGTATGTGGGGTAGCAGGTGATTCCGATTCTCATTGCGCTCTCTCCCACAACGCTGCGATCTCAGCCGCCAACTTCTCCGGCGGCCTGGTGGCGTCCAGCGTGATGACCGCGCCAGTCAGCTGGTGCCGAAACCAGGTCTGCTGCCGCTTGGCGTATTGCCGAGTACTGATGGTGATCGCCTCCGCCACCGTTTCTCGCGAACGCAGGCCCTGGAGATACTCGACCGCTTCCCGGATCCCAATCCCGTCGAGTCCGGGTGCATTCGGCGGGTGTCCCTCTGCCAGCACTGCGGCAACCTCCTCGACCACCCCACGGCGGACCATTTCTTCCGCCCGGCGGCTGATCCGTTGATGGAGCACTGGCCGGGGAACAGTCAGGACAATGTACCACGGGTCGAGCGCTCCCTGCGCGCGCGCAACCTGCTGCCAGTAGGTGAGGGGCCTACCACTGAGCAGCGCCACTTCTATCGCACGGGCGGCGCGCTGCCGGCCACCTCCGCGAAACCCAGGATCCAGGCGGGCGGCCCAGCGCAGCAGTTCGATCGGCTCCAGTCGTGCCGTCCAGGCGTCGAGTGACCTGCGTCGCGCCGGATCGAGGGTCGGTTCGGCGAACAAACCTTCGGCGAGGGCCCGGACATAGAGCCCGGTCCCACCCACCACTATCGGCAGCTTTCCCCGGGCTCGAACATCATCCAGCCATCCTACGGCATCCCTGGCAAAGTGGCCCGCACTATAGCGCACGCCAGGCTCGACCAGATCAACGCCGTGGTGCGTAGCTCTGGCGCGCTCCCGACGGGTCGGCTTGGCGGTTCCAATGTCGAGCCTGCGATAGACCTGGCGTGAGTCAGCGGAGATGACTTCGAGTGGCCAATAGGCGGTGAGGGCCAGGGCGACCGCAGTCTTACCCACTGCCGTCGGGCCCACCAGCACCGGGACCTTACCGTCGGCCAAACCGGCGCTCCAACTCCTCCCGGGGCAGCTGTACGATTGTGGCCCGCCCATGCACGTCATGCGGCGGGAGATCGGTCGCGAAGAGCCGCAGCAGCAGCTCCCGCATTTCCCGTTCGTCCAACCGCTCTCCCGCCTTCACGGCAGCGCGGCAGGCGTAGGTCGCGGCGAACCGCTGAAGCCGGTTCGACCAACCACCAAATCGCCCTCGCGCCAGGTCGGCCACCATCTCGCGGAAACACGACTCGGCATCGAAGCGGGGGTGCGGCAATGGCACGGTGTGCACCACGACGGTTCGCCCACCGAACGCCTCCACCTCGAAGCCGACGCGTCTCAGCTCCTCGCCCTGCGATTCCACTGCATCGAGCTCCTCGTCCGTCAACTCGATGGTGAGAGGCAGCAGCAAACGCTGGGCAGGGGCCCCGACCCCACTCAGTTGCGCTAGCACCGCTTCGTACAGCACCCGCTCGTGCGCCGAGTGTTGGTCGACAATGATGACGCCATCGGGACCCTGGTACAGGATGTAGCTGTCGAAGACCTGCAGCAGCAGAGCCGAAAACCCCGCCGGACGCTCCTCCTCCAGCCCGCCTGCTTCTCCGGCGAGTTCGGTCGAGAAGAGTTGGCCCGGGTCCAGTATGGAAGCGGTTGCGCTGGGTTCGTTGGGCAACCCTATCGAGGGGAGTCCCCGCCACTCACCAACCGGCACTGCGGCCACCAGGGCACCCAGGGCAAACCTCACCGCCTCCTCGACCACCCGCTCCACTCCAATGCGGTCGCGGAAGCGGACCTCGAGCTTGGCCGGGTGTACGTTCACATCCACGTCCTCGGGGGCGACATCGATCCGGAGGTAGAGCGATGGCCGATCTCCCGGATGAATCGCCGCGCGGTAACCGGCTTCGGCAGCACGAATCAGAAAGGGATCTTTGAACGGGCGGCCGTTCACGAAGAGCTGAGTTCGTCGGCCGGTCGGCTGGGCATCGCCTGGACGCTGGATGTACCCGCTGACACGAAAAGCGCCGGCCGCGTAATGGACCGGCACCAGGGTGCCGGCAAGATCGCGGCCCCAGACCGCCGCGAGCCGCTCAGCCGGCTCCTGATCGGGCGGTACCGCGAGCCGGCAGCCACCGTCCACGTGCAATTCAAAGCCGGTTCGGGGATGGGCGAGGGCGAGGGTCGCGACTGCCTCATGAGCCGCACGCGTTTCGCTGGCGGCGGAGCGAAGGAACTTTCGGCGAGCGGGAGTATTGAAGAAGAGCGCCCGAACGGTCACGGAGGTCCCGCGTTGCCGGGCGATGGCTCCCACCCGGTCCAGCCGGCCACCCGCCACGGTCAGCTCGGTTCCCTCGCCCACCCCATCGTGGGTGCTCAGCGTCAACCGGGAGACCGACGCTATCGCGGGCAAGGCCTCCCCCCGAAATCCGAAGGTAGAGACCCCAACCAGATCGGCCGCCGAGCGCACCTTGCTGGTGGCATGCCGATCGAGTGCCAGCACCGCGTCCTCCCGCCCCATCCCACTCCCGTCGTCGCCTACCTCGATTCGGACCTTCCCGCCGTTCTCCAGCTCGATCCGAACGTGACGGGCACCAGCGTCGAGCGCGTTCTCGACCAGCTCTTTGACGACCGAGGCTGGACGCTCGACTACCTCACCCGCGGCAATCTGGTCCGCTACAGCGTCTGGGAGGATGGCAATGCACCGGGGCATTGCAGGAATCTATCCGCCGATGGGGGCGATCGCGTCTGAGGGTACCCACCCTTCCTTGGAGCCGGCGCGCACCAGTACCCACCCTGGATCATGCCGCAACATCTGGACGGCGCCTCCTGCCTCGAGCGGCCCCACGGCGGGGGCACGCCCATGGGGTGAAAGCCTCAGAGTCGTTGGGTCCAGAACGACTGCGATGGGCCTGCGGTGCCATGCGCGCAAGCCCAGACCGCCGAGGGCGGCGAGTGCGGCAAAGATCAGGAGGATCGTCCACCGGTCTCTCAGGCGAGGGCGCAACACCCAGCCGACCCACCCTCCAATCCAGGTGAAAGCGCCTAGCAGCAATAGCTCTTCGGAAGTAACCGGTGGCGACCAGAGCGCCCGTGCCGAATTGGCGTCGGGAGGGGGAGTGAGCCGGAGGGCTCGCAGAGTGGTGGGTTCCCGAGGGGCCAGGCGGCGGGCCCTGACCCACGCGGCGGCAGCGCGTCCCTTGGCCCCGAGGCGGTAGTACGCGGCGCCCAGATTATACCAATGGGCTGCGACCGCCGGCTCCAGCTCCGCTCGACGGCTGAATCCCTCCGCTGCCGCGCGGAGAGCACCAGTCTCGTACAAACCTTCTGGCGGAGGAGCTTGCGCAGCCAGCCCGCCGGCGACCATGCTCAGGACCAAAACGACAGGGGCCAATCCGCGCCAGCCTCTGAGCGAGCCGCCCAGCCGCTGTACCAACTCTTCCACCTCGGCAATCAGTGTGTGGTCCTGGTCGATGAGATCGGGTGGGCCGTAACGGCGTGCCAGCAGGCGCTCGCGCACCAGGGCAACCCGGGCGGCCATCTCGGCGTCTGCTCCAGTTGCCCGCACCGCGGCCGCTAGTCCGGCACGGGAGCGTTGATCGGGATCGGGCACGAGCCCGCGCAACAACGCATCCAGCTTTTCTTCCGCCGCACGCAGACCGGTGCCGATCACCGCCGGTGGGTGGGGACGCCGATGAACACGCCGCCGTCGGACCAGCAGCAGGAGTGGAGGAGTAAGGAAGACTAGGACCCATGCCCAATCAGGAAGACTTTGGGCAATCCGCCAGGCCAGAGCGGGAGAGGTCCCCGGCAGGAGGCCGGGTGGGAGCGCAGCCGACGCAGCCGTTTCGTGGCTCGTACTGACCGGGAGCGCGGCGGCCGGTACC
>JAICPP010000262.1 GCA_025929805.1 Gemmatimonadales bacterium
CGTTGGCAAAGGAATTCATGTTCTTGACTTCGGTCTTGGTCCCCAGCCGCGATTCACCCGGCCGACGGATGGAAATGTTCGCGTCAACCCGGAGACTTCCCTGCTCCATGCTGCAGTCGCTCACTCCCGTGTAGACCAGGACTTGACGTAGCGTCGTCAAATAAGCCCGGGCCTCTGCAGGCGAACGCAGATCCGGCTCACTCACAATTTCGACCAGTGGAATCCCCGCGCGGTTGAGATCCACCGCGGTCTTTCCCGGAAACCGGTCGTGCAGAAGCTTGCCGGCATCCTCTTCCACATGCAACCGGGTAATGCCTACTCGCACTCGGCCCCGGTCGGACGACTCGAAGCTGACGCTGCCACCGGTAGCCAGCGGCTTGTCAAACTGGGAGATCTGGTAGCCTTTGGGCAGATCCGGATAGAAGTAGTTCTTGCGGGCAAAGATGCTGGTCTCGTGAACGGTGCACCCGAGGGCCAACGCGGCCCGAGTCGCGAGGCGGATTGCCTCGGCGTTGGGGACTGGCAGCGCACCGGGCAGACCGAGGCAAACCGGGCATAAATTGGTGTTGGGAGGGTCGCCAAAGGTAGTTCGGTCGGCGCAGAACATCTTGGTGCGAGTGCGAAGCTGCGCGTGCACTTCGAGGCCGATGACCGTTTCCCAGACCGTCATCGAAGCTCGTCCTCGGCCGGAATCACCCGCTCCAGCGCTGCCGCGGCTGACAGCAGCCGCTCCTCCTCAAACGCAGGCGCAATGAGCTGCGCCCCGACGGGTAGGCCTTCAGAGCGCCCCACTGGAATGCTCAGGGCCGGCAATCCGGCCAGGTTAACCGGACAGACAAAGACATCGGCCAGGTACATGGCGACCGGATCAGCGGTCTTCTCGCCCGCCTTGAAGGCCGGTGTCGGCGTGGTCGGCGTGAGCAGCAAGTCGATGCCCGAGCCGAACGCGCGCTGGAAGTCGTCTGCAATGAGCGAGCGCACCTGCTGTGCCTTACGGTAATACGCGTCGTAGTAGCCTGCGCTCAGAACGTAGGTGCCTACGAGAATGCGTCGCTGCACCTCGGGACCGAAACCCTGGCCCCGCGTCGCACGGTAGAGTGAGCGGATATCGCCCTCGGAGCCAATACGGCGGGCGCCATATCGCACGCCGTCGTACCGAGCCAGGTTTGCCGCGGCCTCCGCCGGTGCGATGATGTAATAGGTCGGGACCGCATACGCCGAATTCGGTAAGGATACTTCGCGGATCTGAGCACCCATTTCCCGGGCCCGTTCGATGGTGACCCGGAGACCGGCCGCCACCCCACCATGCAGGTCTCGGGGGAAGTACTCTGCGGGTAGCCCGATGGCGAGTCCACTAAGATCGGGCAGTGTCTCCGGGACCCGCATGGGAAGGCGATCTACCGTGGTGGCATCCAGCGGGTCCGGCCCGCTGATCACGCTCAGTACTCGAGCCGCGTCGTTCACTGTTCTGCCGAACACCGATATGCAGTCGAGCGAAGAACCGAACGCCACCAGCCCGTACCGACTGACTCGGCCGTAGCTGGGCTTGATCCCCACGATGCCGCAGAAGCTGGCCGGTTGGCGGACGGAACCTCCGGTTTCCGATCCCAGTGCCGCCGGCACCACACCCGCCGCCACCAGCGCGGCCGATCCTCCCGACGATCCTCCAGGCACTCGAGAACCATCCATGGGATGTTTGACCCGGCCGTACGCGGAGTGTTCGGTGGACGATCCCATGGCGAACTCGTCCAGATTGGTCTTGGCCGCGATCAGTGCGCCCGCACTGCGGAGCCGCTCCACCACCGTGGCGTTGTAGGGGGAGTAGTAACCTTCGAGTATGCGCGACCCGCAGGTCGTCGGCTGCTCCCGAGTGACAATGTTGTCTTTGAGGACCAGTGGCATACCGGTCAGCATCCCACCCCCCGGCATTGCATCGATTCGCCCTGCCTCGGCGTCGA
This sequence comes from Gemmatimonadales bacterium, assembly GCA_025929805.1. Classification (GTDB taxonomy): domain Bacteria; phylum Gemmatimonadota; class Gemmatimonadetes; order Gemmatimonadales; family GWC2-71-9; genus CAVVWJ01. The sequence continues at coordinate 1,959 of JAICPP010000262.1, forward strand.
GCAGTTCCTGAGACCAGTCCAGCACCGCGTTCAGCGGTTGGGCGGCCCTGAGCCGTTTTCCGGTTTCCGCGGCAATGGCTACTGCCCCGTTCACAACTGCTCCGCTCACTGGTCCTCCATCGCCTCGTGACGCGGCACGAGAAAGAACCCATCGACAAATTCTGGTGCGATATCGGCGGGTGAGCGCCCCAACGGTACTGCCCCCGGCACGTCTTCCCGCAGCGAGACAGAGGGGGGTCCGGGGAGAAAAGACTCCGCCACGCGATCGGCGGGCACCTGGTTAAGCTGGGCAACGTAGTCGACGATCCGATTCAACTGCTCCACCAGCCGGTCGAGCTCCTGCTCCCGAACCGCGAGCTCGGCAAGCTTGGCGACGTGCAGCACCTCCTGCCGGCCAATGCTCATGCGCTCTCCCACTCCCGTTCCAACCCGGCATACGCCACCAGCAACTGCTTAATTCCCACTTCTTCGTCGTCGAACACAACCGAGACCTTGAGGTCTCGGCCCGTCCCTGTCAGACCCTGGATGGTGCCACTGCCGAACCGCCGGTGCCGCACTCGCTCGCCCTTCACGTAGCGAGGGCTGTCCTGTGAAGCCTCTTCTTCAGGCGGACGGGCGGACGGGCGGACCGATGGCTCAAAACCATGGCCGTAGTCTGTCGCCCAGCTTCGAGCCGACCGCCGGTCCACCTGTCCACCGGCTCGCCCTCCCCCCCAGTCCGGTGCCCAGAGCGATGTGGTCCGCCGCTCGTCCATAAGGCCGGGCGGGATCGCCTTGAGAAACCGAGAGGCAATCCCGGGCCGAAGCTCGCCGCCGCGCCGGCGGGAACGGGCCCAGGTCAGGTAGAGTTTGTCCTTGGCCCGAGTAAGCCCCACGTAGCACAGGCGGCGCTCCTCTTCGAGGCCGGCCGGTTGCTCTTCGGCACGAGCCAGAGGAAAGAGTCCATGCTCCAGGCCGGTCAGCACCACCACAGGCCACTCGAGTCCTTTGGCAGTGTGCAGCGTCATGAGGGTAACCCCCTGCTCTTCTCCGATCACGGTATCAGCCGAGGAGAGCAGCGCGGCTTCCGCCAGGAAACGCTCCAACTGGGTGCCAGCCTCGTCTTCGTCGGCTGCGGGTACTTCCTCCGACCAGTTGGCGGCGCTGGCGACGAGCTCGCGTACGTTTTCCCATCGATCAGCGCCTTCCGGACCTTCAGCATGGAGTACAGCCTCATAGTTGATGGCCCGGATGATGTGCTCCAGCAAATCAGCTGGGGGGAGGTGCGGCAGGCGAGCGGCGCTGTCGATCACCGCGGCGAAGCTGCGAAAAGCCTCCCGAACATTGGGCCGCAGGTCGGGGATGCGATCCGCGATGCGGGCAGTCTCCAGTAGCGGCTTGTTCCACTGTGTTGCAAAACGGTCGAGTGTGGCCAGGCTGGTCTCCCCCAGGCCGCGTCGAGGCACGCCGACCGCCCGCAGAAACGCTTCATTATCCGCAGGATTGGCCACCAGTCGCAGGTAGGCCAGCAGGTCCTTCACCTCGCGCCTCTCGTAGAAGCTGATCGCCCCGATAAGACGATAGGGCACTCCAGCGCGACGGAACGCCTCCTCCAGCGCCCGGGATTGCGAATTGGTGCGATACAGCACGGCCATCTCGCTGTAGGACCAGTCCGATGCGGCGCTTCGCTTCTGCAGCTCGCGCACAACCCACTCCGCTTCGTC
>JAICPP010000257.1 GCA_025929805.1 Gemmatimonadales bacterium
GGTCTGGTGGCCATCGGGAGCGTGGCTGGCGTGGCCCCCATCTGCATGCTTTGTCTGGTGCCCCTCCTGCTTGGCCTGGATTACGTGATCCAGCCCGAGTACGCCGTCCTCAGCATGGTGTTGCTCCCGGCCAGCTTGGCCGCCACCACCATATCGAGCCGCCAGCTCTTCGGTATTGTCCGTATCCTGAGCCGTGGACTGGTGGGGTTCGTGGTCTGGATCGGGCTGCTCGGCATCTATGGCATTGGCCTGGTAGTACTCCAGCAGGGGTTCGGGTTCCGCCAGGAGATCGTACCCCGTGTCAGTACCACGGCCCTGGTCCTCGCGATCGTGGTTGCGACATTCTGGCCGATTCAGAACCGGCTGCGCCGGGGACTCGAACGCCTGCTGTTCCGCGATGTCTACAGCTATGCCGAAACGCTCCAGCACCTAAGCAGTGAGATCGTCCACCTTGCCAGCGTCGATACCATCGCGATGCATGTCCTTGACCGGTTAGGTACGACGCTCGATCTTGCCTGGGGGGCGATCGCGCTGGAGACCCCGGTACCGGCTGTCCCGTACTACGGCTGGGGCGCGTGCCCGGGAAACCTCGATCCTCAGATCCTCCGGTCATGGCCGGATGGTGACCGCGCCCAGTTCTTGCCGCTGGTCGCCGACGGGCTGGCCATTGGGACGCTGGCGATCGGTCCGCGGCGTCACGGCGTGGAACTCCTGCGTGACGACCAGCGGCTGATCACTACCCTGGCCCCACTGATCGCCACCGCGCTCCAGAACGCGTTGCTGGTCCAGCGGCTGGAGAGTCAGGTTGCGGTCCTCGCAGACCGCGAGCACGCCCTGGCGGCGCTCAGCACCAAGCTCATGCAGGTCCAGGAAGAGGAGCGCCGGCATCTGGCTCTCGATCTTCACGACGATCCCCTCCAGCGAGCGATCCTTCTGGCGCGGCATCTCAACGAGGCGCCGCCGGGCTCGCATGACCAGCAATTGGCCGGAGCGGTTGAAGAGATCATCATCTCCCTCCGGGCAATCTGCACCGGCTTGCATCCGCCGGTCCTCGACGACTTCGGGCTGGTGGCCGGGTTGGATTGGCTGCTTCACGACGTGCAGGCTCGCTCGGACCTGACGATCTCCCTCTCTACGGAGACAGCCGCCCGTGCTCCGTCCCAGCGATTGGAGCCGGATTTGGAGGTCGCGCTCTACCGGGTGGCGCAAGAGGCGTTGAATAACTGCCTCAAGCATGCCGGGGCAACTCAGGTAAGCGTGACCCTGTGCCAGGAGCCATCACGGATCTGGCTGCGGGTGGTCGATGACGGGCAGGGGCTCGATCCGGCGGCCCAACGAGAACAAGATTCGCTTCACCTCGGGATCCTGGGAATGCGGGAGCGGCTCCGGCCCTGGGGAGGCAGCTTGAGCCTGGAGGGGAACCCGTCGGGCGGAACCATCGTCTCGGCCGAGATTCCGTTAGGGGGCAAACGTGATCGAGCAGCCTAACAGCGATGACCGCCCGGTGCGTGTCGTTATCGTGGATGATCACCCGATCATGCGGGAGGGGACGCGATCCTGCCTGGAACAGGCGCGTGGGATCGAAGTCGTCGGCACGGCCGGAGAAGGGGTGAGAGCACTCCATCTCATCGACGAGCGACACCCCGATGTCCTGTTGTTGGATCTCCACCTGCCCGATATGAGCGGCGTTGAGGTGGCCCGGCAGGTGCACAGCGAGTTTCCCGATGTCGCGATACTGGTGCTGACCGGCCATGACGAGGCTGGCTATGTACGGGCGCTCCTCCAGATGGGAATCCGGGGCTATCTCCGGAAGACGGTCCGGGGTGAGGAGATCGTGGCGGCGGTCCGCTCGGTGGCGGGTGGGAAGCAGATCCTGATCTCGGAATCACTCCCGGACGCGGTGGAGATCGGACCGGGGACCCTCACCGGCCGGGAATTGCAGATCCTGCGCCAGTTGGCGGCCGGCCGGCGCAACAGCGAGATCGCGGCGGAGCTCGGGGTGACGGTGAAGACGGTGGAGTATCACATCACGCATGTGCTAGCGAAGCTCGGCGTGCGGTCGCGAGCCGAGGCGGTCCGTCAGGCCCAACAGCGGGGAATCCTCCTCCCCGGAGAGCGGCTGGAGGAGCGGTGGTGAGGAGCGAGCCATTCTTGCGGGTTGGAGGCATCAGTCGGGCGCGGCAAGCAGCTCCCTTACCATAGACCGGAAACTCGCCGGTAGGGGTGCCGTTTGCTGCACCCCGCTGTTAGCTACGCCCGGCTAAATCCAGCGATCATCTTGCTCTCCATTGAGCACGATCACCTCGTGGCCGGGTGCCACCAGTTCGGTGGCTAGCGCCCGGCCGATCAACCTGGTCCCGCCGGTGATAATTGTCCGCTTCTGCTCCTGGATATCTGCCGCCATGTCCTGCTCGTTTACTCCTGCCCCTGGGCGGGAAAAGCCCCATCCGCCGTGAACCAATCAGCTCATAAGTCGCTCAGCCTAATTCGGAGCGACTGCCGACCTAGCTGCGCTTGAGGACCAACCGCCGGATGCCGATGATGACTCGGAGCCCGATTCCACGTGGACATAGAGGGTAAGCCGGTTTTTGCCGGTCGCCTGGAGGGCGTAGAGGAAACCCTGATCGCCGCTATCTCCCGGAACCGTCCAGGTGCTCCAGGCCAGCGGCCCCTCGGATGCCCCCGCCACCCGCTTCCAGCCGGCCGCTTCCAGTTGTTTAGCGAACGCTGCCTCCATATCGGCCGGGCTTTTGTCCGTCTCCGCGCTCGCGGTCGAAGCCGAGCGCGCATATGGTCCGCCGCCGCCACTACCGCCGGTCGACTGCAACTGAACACCTTCGGGAGCGTAAAGGGCGGGGATCCGGTCTCCAGGACCTGCTATGCCGGGCGGGCGGTGCCCGGAAGGATCGCAGGGACCAGGGTTGGTGAGATCCAGATGAATCCGGACATCATTGGAAGCGCCATCCCGTGGCAAGACACTGAGCGTTAGCCACGAATCTCCCTGCTCTGGGCAAAAGAACCGGGTGAACGAACTCACGGACTGCTGGAAACCACCCTGCCGTTGATCCGGCCCCGCGTTCCAACCCTGCCGCTGCAACGCATCCTGAAAGAAGGTGAAGATATCTTGTGCGTTGCCCGGAACTTCGAGCACCTCATCCAGCCGGGTGGGCTTGTCGCCGGCTCGGTATACGACACTCCCGATCAGACGGCTGCCCTCCGGAGTCGGGAGGTCGAGTGCCGGATCACCCGGGATCTCCCCAGGAAGGAGTTCGACCGTCATGGGCAGACCTCCTGGCTCGCTGCGGTAGGTCAGCAGCCGCTCGGCCAGTTCGCGTAGTTGCGCCGCGTCATCTGCCGGCTCGGCGCTCGCGACCGAACCCAGCCCTCCGGTGGCTCCAAGGAGGAGCGTCACGATCATCAGGAGACCTAGGCCACCGCCACCAGCCAGCCACCATCGCCGCATCTTGCGCGCTCCTCTCGGAAACCAGCCGTCGGGCTCCCGGACCCCGGCTTAGTTGCGTAGAAGGTGCGCGGCCGCCATGGGACAAATGGCGGCCGCGCTCGGGAAGGGAAAATCACGTACTGACTTCACTATAGAACATCATTCCCAGCAGGACAACTAGGGAAAACCCTGGATTCGTCCGAGGGTTAACCCGGGGTTTTGGTGGAACTCCCGAAATTGGGGGTGATCTTGAGGTGTCGCGCGGTCTTATCCGAGCCTTGCAAGGTACGAGCGCAGGAGCGCGCAGATCGCCGATCCTCGCATCATCCA
>JAICPP010000036.1 GCA_025929805.1 Gemmatimonadales bacterium
GCCGTTCCCGCTGATCCGCGATCATGTTCTGCTGGCCCGGGCGGACGATATCGAGGCAGCCGACCGGCGGCTCACCCCACGACTCTCGACCCAGGTGCTGGACCAGGTGCTCGATGCCGTACCGGATGCGCTCCTGCTCGATCCGCTCATCGCCGGTGAGTTTGCCGATGCCGAGGCGGCGCGGGCTCGCTACCGCGAGTACCTGAGCGGTCGGCTCGAGGAGCCGCGTCTCTTCGTTTCTGAGGCCAGCAACGCTCGGGAGCTGCGTCTGGGACAGCCGGCGCTTCGGCGGCAGGCCCGGCGATGACCGCGGACGACGAGACGGTGTACGCGTTCGCGATATTGCGGGCGGTGCCGCACGTGTATTTGGGGAACTTCTCTAATGTGGGCGTCATCGTGCACGCACCCACGGCCGACTTCCTGGGCATGCGGGTCATCACCGACGTGGCGGAGCTCCGCCGCCGCGCGCCCGAGACGGATGTAGAGCTGTTGGCCCGCTACCTCGAGGCGTCTCACGCCATGTGTCGGGGAGATGCTGCCGCGGGCCCCCTGGCCCTGGGCGCACCGTCGGAGCGCTTTCACTGGATTACGTCTCCCAGATCGGACGTGCTGCAGAGCTCTCCGGTGCACGAAGGGGTGGGAGACCCCCGTCGGGCCCTCGACGAGCTGTTCCAGGTCTTTGTCGATCAGCTGAATCCTGAAACGCGAGAGTAGTCCGTGAAGCGATTGCCGCTCTGGCTGGGGTGGCTCCTGCTGGGGTGCGCGGTAGGTGGGGAGCCGGCCAAGACATCTGCAGGTCAGGCGGCCAGTCAGACCGTGGTCCTGGTGGCGCTCGACGGCTTTCACCCCAGCTATCTCGATCGCCCGCCGAGTCGTCACCTCCGCCGTCTGGCGGAAGGAGGTGTCCGGGCGCGCTGGCTGGCTCCGGTCTTTCCTACCCTGACGTTTCCCAACTTTTACAGCATCGTCACCGGGCTTTACCCCGAGCACCACGGCATCGTGTCCAACACGATGAAGGATCCGCGGCTGGGCAAGTTCACCCTGAGAGACCGTCGGGTGCAGCGCGACCCGCGCTGGTGGGGCGGAGAGCCGATCTGGGTCACCGCGGTGCGCCAGGGCAAGCGCGCGGCGACCTTCTTCTGGCCCGGCTCGGATGTCGCGATCGCGGGCGTGCGGCCCACCTACTACAAGCAGTTCGACCCGAGCGTGCCCAATTCGGAACGGGTGCGGCAGGTGCTCGAGTGGCTCTCGCTCCCACCCGATCGGGCTCCGATTCTGTTGACCCTCTACCTGGGCGATGTGGATCAGGCCGGCCACGAGTTCGGCCCGATGGCTCCCGAGACCGATTCGGCGATTGCCCGGGTGGACAGCGCAGTCGGCGCCCTCATGGCGGGCATAGAGAAACGCCGGCTCGATCGGGTGAACCTGATCGTCGTGTCGGACCATGGTATGGCCGAGCTGGACTCATCGAGGGTGATGTACCTGGACGACTACATCGATCTCGCGTCGGTCGAGATCGTGGATCGAGGGCCGTTCTTGTCGCTCATCCCGAGAATGGGAGTTCAGGAAGTGGTCTATCAGCGGCTCCGGCAGGCACACCCGCGACTCCAGGTCTACCGCAAGCCGGAGGTGCCCGCGCCTTACCATTATAGAGAGCACCCCCGAATTCCACCGATCATCGGCGTGGCGGACGAGGGCTGGATCGTGACGACCCGGAGCGCGATGGCTTTCAGTGGCAATCAGCGGCCGGCCCGCGGCGGTCACGGCTACCCTCCCGATGTCGTGACGATGCGAGCCATCTTCCTGGCTCGAGGACCGGCATTCGGGAGCAATATCGTGGTGGAGCCCTTCCAGAGCATCCACGTCTACGTCCTTCTCGCTCATGTGCTTGGGCTCGAGCCGGGGCGAAACGACGGTGCCCTGGATTCGATATATCCGGTTTTGGCTGAACCATCCAAGAGGCCCTAGGTGCTGCGCCCGCCCGGTGCAGTACTGATTACTGCCGAGTCATCCTGATTGGCGTGTCGTCAAAGCCCGAGCCCCTCAGTGTGCCTCGCAGGTCGGCTTTGCCCACAACCGCAGTCAACTCCACGCCCTCCAAACCTTCTGAGCTCAGGATCAGCGAGAGGTTGGGTACCTCGTAGGTGCCGGAGGCGGCCACGGCAATACCGCCGCCAGCATCCCCCAGAGTGCCATCACCGATCACCGTACCGTTCGCCTCATCCAGGGTGAGATCGAGCCTGGCGACTGTGGCTCCTTGTTCCCGGATCGGTCCGCTCCAGGATCCCGCGACTTTCAAGTGGAATCGAGCGATCAGGGTCAGTGGGCGATCCACTCTGAGCGTGCACGTGGCGCTGCTGCCGCAGGCACCCGCGTCCGCCTCCCAGTGCAAGAAGTCAGCGGAAGGATCCGGAGTCGCCTCCACACTGAGGTCCGTCTCCTCCTCCAGGGTCTCACTGCAGGTCCGTCCTGCGCCCAGCGCGCAGTCGAACGTGCCACCCTGGATGGACCGGACCTGCCCCTCCCCCAATCCACTGCCGATCACGGTGACGGTGAAGAGCCGGGGCGGATCGACCGGATCGACTGGACCGCCGGTGTCATCACCGCCACAGGCGGCAAGAAGCGCGACTGCACCGAAGCGGGAGACCCGCATTCCGCCGCTGAAGATCAAGTTTTGTTCCCGGTCCAGGTGAGTTGGATATCAGTAGGCCGTAGGTCGGTACCCTGACCGGCACTCCAGTCGCAGGTTCCACCAGTCGCTAAGACCGAGATGGTGAGCTGTTCATCGGCGACCGAGCCCGAGGGTGTGGCTACCGCGCTGGAGAGATCGCAGATGCCGAAAAGGAATGAGGAGATGAGGTCCAGGTTGGCTTGCTGGTCGAAGGCCGGAAAGCTCACGACTCCTGCCTCGTCTATCACGATGTCCGCGGCCGGCGCATCGACGCCGGACGTTACCGAGAAGTGGTAGCGATCCTCATCCGAGCGCTCCAGTGTCAGGGTCACGGCCCCACCGGATAGAGAGTCCCGCTCGCTTGGCGCGGTGGAGGTGACGATGGCGTAAAACTCACCCGGGTAGGTACCTGCATAGTTGATGGAATCTGGTCCGGAGGAGTCATCGCCGCAGGCCCACAGGGCAAGAACCGGTATCAACTGGTAAATGTAGGGAACCGAAGTTCCCCAGATTGTCGAACGCACAGTGCCCCCTGTCGAGTAATAGAAACGGCACACGTTCCCATCCAGTACAAGTTAGTAGGGGACCAGTCCAGACCCCTGTCGGACTGCTCAAATTGGCTTAGGTTGGAGTTACCCCCTGTAGACGACTCCCCTCAGCTATCCTGAAGGAGTTCGCGTATGTCGTGGCGCGGACCATCTTACACATATCTGGCGATCGGACTCAGTAGCTGGTTGGTGGCCTGTGGAGACGACGGCGGCGGGGTGACACCACCCGCCAGCTCCGACCTCCAGATCATCGTTGCAACCAGCGGTTCCCCTCCCGACCCCGACGGCTACACCATCACCCTCGACGGCACTGAACGCGGCACCCTCGGCGCGAACGGTACCCTCACGCTGACCGAGCTCACTCCGGGCAGTCATCTGGTTGGGCTCACCGGCCTAGCCCCGAACTGCCAGGTAGAGGGAGACAACCCGCAGGCGGTGACCGTGCCGGAGGAGGGGAGCGCCACCGCTACGTTTGCCGTTACCTGCACCACCCCGGCCCCCACGGTCGGGATAGTTCAGGTGACGACTGCAACCACGGGTTCGGACCTCGATCCCGATGGATATGTGGTAGCCCTCGATGGCAATCCGGGCTTGCCGATCGCCGCGAACACATCGAGAACGCTGCCCGATGTCCCGGCAGGGACTCATGCGGTGACGTTGAGCGGCGTTGCAACGAATTGCCAGGTACAGGGAGAAAATCCCCGGGCCGTCAGTGTGCCCGGTGGTGGCAGCGTTACGGTGGACTTCGCAATCACCTGCACCACCCCAGTGCCGGCAGCCGGGGTAATTCGCGTATCCACCGCGACCACGGGTTCCGACCAGGACGATGGCTACCTCGCAGCGCTGGACGGAAATCCCGCAGTGCCCATAGGGCCGAATGCCTCGATAACCCTGAGCAACGTCCCCGCCGGTAACCACACAGTGGCCCTCAGCGGCATCGCCTCCAACTGCACCGTGTCCGGCGGTGCCTCCAGAAACGTACCGGTTACCGCAGGCGCTACCAGCGACGTCAGCTTTGCGATTGCGTGCACCGCAACGGGGCCCAGCCAGTTGGAGAAGTTCGCGGGTGACAACCAGACTGGTCCGCCGGGATCAGCGCTTTCCAACCCGCTCGTGGTTCGGGTTCTCGATGCAGCCGGCGACCCAGTAAATGGGGTGACGGTAAACTGGGAGATCGTTGATGGCGGCGGCAGCGTCTCGCCCCAGTCGAGTACCACCAATTCGCAGGGCAGGGCGACCACCACCTGGACGCTTGGCGCAGGGGGGAATCAAACAGCGCGGGCGACCGTGTCGGGCATCGGGTCAGTCACCTTCAACGCGACCGCGGAATCCGCGATACCGAGTCCCTCGCGCTCCACTGTCGACGTCGATCCCGACGCCATTCCCGTAGCCGGGTCGAGCACGATCACCGTACGGGTCCGTGATTCCGGTGGTAACCCTCTCTCCGGCATCTCCGTCTCGGCCAGCTCCTCCGACACCGATGACGAGATCACCCCGGCGTCGGCTACCACCAATGCGCAGGGCAACGCGACACTCTCCTTCACCTCTACTGCGGGCGGGAACAAGACCATCACGGCCATGGCGGGAGGCGTCACGATAACCGACACCGAAGTGATAACGGTGATACGCGCGAGCTCGACGACACGGATCACGGGTGATACGCCCGATCCATCCGCGCCGGGAGAAACGATCCGCGTGACTTTCAGCGTGACCGGCAACGGCGGCAGGGGCGCCCCAACCGGTAACATCACGGTCTTCTCGCTTTTGGAGGCCGCGGGCTGCACCGTTCCCGTGAGCCAGGGATTCTGCGAGTTCGAACTTACGGAGCCAGGCACTCACAGCCTCAACGCTACCTACGAGGGAGACGAGCAGTTCGAAGACAGCGTCGCGGAGGCGGTCCCGCACGTGGTCGAGCCATGAGCGGTTAGCCGCAGCCTGATGTAGTATTCCAGCGACAGCGCTCCGCATCGTCGGTCGATGACGGGGAGCGAGAAGACTTACATGCCAGCACTCGGTGGCCTGCGTGGCTTCGGTTTGTGCGTGGCTTCTGCTTCAGGGTGCCACCCATGCGACCACCTCATCGTACCGCTCGTCTCCTCCTCGTTGCCGGTCTAGCGGGGCTCTCCGTCACCTGTCAGGGCGACAATCTCACACGACCCGGTCCCGGTGGGTCGGCTGGGGAGCCCGTGCTCGCCGCCGGGCCACCGGCCCGGATCAGCGTGACCCGGCAGCCGCCCCCGAGCGCGTTGGACAGGGAGGTCTGGGATCCCGCCCGGCAGCCCATCGTGGTGGTGCGCGACGCCGCCGGCGTGGGAGTGGCAGGTGTCGCCGTCACCGCCAGCGTTGCGAGTGGCGCGGGTACCCTGCAGGGAGCCGTGACCGTGACCACCCGGACGAATGGCTCGGCACCGTTCGGCGACCTCGGTATCGCCGGAACCGAATCGCACACGCTTCGATTCGTCACCGGCTCGATCACCGCGACTTCATCGACCATCACGCTGAATCCACTCCCGCCCGAAGCAACCACCGGCCAGTGGGACCTGCCGGTCGGGTGGGACATTGTGCCGCTCCACATCCAGCTGCTTCCCACCCGGAAGTTGCTCGCCTGGGGGAAGTACGAGCCCAACGGCAGCATGGGCATGCCCCGCCTGTGGGACCCGGCGAGTGGCCTCCCCGGTACCGCCAGGATGGTTCACGCCGATACCATGCTGTTCTGCGCGGGGCACACCCTGATGGCAGATGGTCGGGTGATGGTCTCGGGCGGCCACAAGGACGACGACCGGGGACTCGACGTCACCAACATCTTCAACCCGGCTACGGAGAGCTGGACTTCCGGTCTGCCCAGGATGGCAAAGGGACGGTGGTATCCGACCGTCACGACGCTCGCCGATGGACGGGTGGTCACGGTCGCCGGCAGAGACGAGAGCTCTGCGTTCGTGCTGATACCCGAGATCTGGGAGAACAATCGGTGGGTGCAGCTCCCCGGTGCGAGCCTCAAGCTGCCCTACTATCCGCGCCAGTTCCTGGCGCCCAATGGCAAGCTCTTCTATGCCGGCGAGCGAATCAAAGCGCGATGGCTGGACGTGGACGTCGTCACGACCGCTGGGCGAGGCCGCTGGACCACCACCTCGGGGCTGACCCACCTGTGGCCCTTCAACCGGGACTACGGCTCGGCGGTCATGTACGACACCGGCAAGATCCTGTACGTCGGCGGGGGAGGCGACCTGAATTGGAGCACCAACGATCCCAAGGCGAGCGCTCCGACTGCAACTGCCGAAACGATCGACCTGAACATCGCCGGTCCTCGCTGGAGCAACACCGGAGCGATGCGATATCCCCGCCGTCACCTGAATGCCACCATTCTTCCGGACGGGCAGGTGCTGGCCACCGGTGGCACCAGCGCGGGTGGCTTCAACAATTTGTCAGGAGCCGTGCGCGCCGCTGAGGTGTGGAGCCCGGCTACCGGCCGCTGGACCGAGCTGGCCGGTAACCGGGTCGACCGGGTATACCACTCGGTGTCGCTGCTCCTTCCGGACGGGACCGTGCTGCACGGAGCGAGCGGCGACGCCAACGTCCCCGGCTCCACGCAGTCCTATCCCCGGCAGGCGAGCCACGAGCTGTTCCGCCCGCCCTATCTCTTCAAGGGCGTGAGGCCCACGATCACCGGCCTGTCCAAGACGACCGTCACTTACGGCGAATCGTTCTTCGTGACCACTCCCTACGCCGCCCAGATCACCGGAGCTCGCTGGATCCGACTGGGCTCGGTGACCCACGCATTCGACGCCAATCAGCGCGCCAATACGCTGACCTTCGCCCGTCTGGCCGGAAAGGTCCGCGTCACGGCGCCGACCACCAGCCGCCGCGCGCCGCCGGGGCATTACCTGCTGTTTCTGCTGAATCGGAATGGCGTGCCGTCGTCGGGGCAGATGCTCCGGGTGCAGTGACGACTATGCGGCTGTGCCTAGCCCGCAACACAATCCATATCACAGGAGACGATTTGCCGGTGCAGCGCTCCCCTTCCGGCCGCTGCAGGTCGCTGCGTCACAAATGGATCCAGCACAGAGGCGGTCGCGACCTGACGCGGCCTCCAGGGGAACCGCCGCACCAGTTAGGCAAGAAATCGGAGGTATGCCTGTTCTGAAGGTCGCTGAACGCCGGAAGAATTCAACCGCTAGTTCTGATGCGAGGGGGGGCCGGCACCCCGGAACCCACATCCCGATGCTACTGTGGGACGATCATGAAAACCGAGCCCTGCTGGGTAACGATGTACAGCTCCCCCGAAGCATCCTCGCCGAAGCTCGTCACCAGTCCTCCGGACTCGAGCTCGGGCCATTCCTTCTGCTCCACCACCCCACCGTTCTCCATCCGTAGGCTTCGCACCCAGCCGGCGCAGTAGTCGGCGTAGAAGTACTGTCCCTGAAGGAACGGGATCGCCGCGCCCCGGTACACGTAGCCCCCGCTGATGGAGCAGCCTTCGCTCCGGCCGTACTCCACCACCGGTAGGGCCAAGCCGGTCCGGTCGCAGGTCTCCCCCCTGAAGCAAAAAGTCCCCTCCATCACGCTCCAGCCATAATTGACGCCACGGCCCATCCCTTGGGCGGCACTGGCGTAATCCACCTCCTCCCACCGACTCTCGCCCACGTCTGCGATGTAGAGATCGCTGGTGCCGCGGTCGAAGCTGAAGCGCCACGGGTTGCGGAGCCCATAGCTCCAGACTTCCGGACGGGCTCCACTGATCCCCACGAATGGATTGTCGGCCGGTACGGTATAAGGAGGCACGGAAACATCGATCCGGAGGATCGAGCCGAGCAGGTCCTCCACCGACTGGCCCCGACCGCCGTCGTTGTCATCACCATCGCCCAGACCGATGTAGAGCATCCCATCGGGTCCGAAGATGACTTGGCCGCCGTTGTGAGCGGTTCCCGGCCGCGAAACCACCAGCACCTCCGACTCGCTCGCGGGGTCCGCCCGGTCGGGATCGGCAGACACCCGGAAGAGGGAGATGCGGCTGGCACCCTGGGGATCGGTGTAGTGGACGATGAATCGCCCAGTGGTGGCATAATCGGGGAAGAAGGCAAGGCCGAGCAGGCCCTGCTCGCCGGCCCGGCTGCCCACCTTACTGGTCAAATCGAGGAATGGGTCCCCTAGCACGACGCCGCCCTTTATCAGCTTGATCGCGCCTTCCTTCTCCAGAACGAACAGCCGGTCATCCTGCGGTGGCGAGGTCAGATAGGTGGGGAAGTCGAGACCCGAGGCTATCTCCTGGAGCGTCACGGCAACTGGATCGGGTGGTCGAGCGGGATCGACCGTGATCACGAGGCTGCCGGTCACGCCCTCGGTGGTCGCCCGGATCTCGGACTGGCCCTTTTCCAGCGCTGTGACCAGACCGGTCGGTGACACCGAGGCCACGGTTCCGATGCCGCTGCTCCACTCGAAGCTCTTGCCCTCGAGGAGGGTTCCGTTCGCGTCGTGAGCGGTCGCGGTGAGCTGCACGGTTTGCCCCACCTGGATCTCGGTGGTGGGCGCGGCGACTCTGACGGACGTGACCGGCTCGGGCTCCTGGATGGCCCCACCGCCATCGTCCCCGCAGGCCACCGATAACAGGCTGAGTATTAGGACAGGGGAGGGCGCGAGGAGCATCGGGCGTCGACTGCGGCGGGGATGGGTCACAGCTGCTCCTGGGTGCTAAGACTTTGTCCGATAAGCGTATGCTACTGACACCCCAGCTTACCAACTTCGGGCGATCTCGGCTGTGATATGGACACGCCTGCCCGTGTCTTGCCGATGGCGGGAAATTCGTCATATATGTGAGTCAACGCGAGCCCTATTCGCGGTTAGGGTATGCACCTCACCCTTCTGGAATCCGGCAGGACCTTCCTCTCAACAGCAGAGTGTGCCGTGCTGAGCATCGTGGCACACGCGGGACTCGTGTGGTTTACCGTAAGCCAGACCGACGCGGGGCGACGAATCCCGACCGACGAGCGCGAGGCCCGGGTCTTCTTCCTCCTGCCGCCCGACCGGGTGGATGTGCGGGATCGCCAGAGTGAGATCATCCAGTGGGGCAAGCTCGGTGGGGATCTGGAGGACGGGAAGCATCTCTTGAAGGACGGAGGCTGGCTCAGCCTGAAGCAAGCCTACGGCGCCCGGGGCAAGCGAAACCGCAGCGGAGCCCGCGGGCAGCTGCCCTTCGGTCCGGCATCACAGTACGTCCCGGACACCGCCTTCAGCGTGCTCGAGGTGGACGAGATCGTACGCTACGAGTCGAGTGCTGCTCCAATTTACCCGCCGGACCTGCTCGCCAAAGGAGCCCAGGGCTCGGTGCAGGCGACCTACGTGGTCGATTCGACCGGCCGAGTGGACACCAGCACGATCAAAGTTGTACGCAGCGACGATCCCAAGTTCACCGCCTCGGTGCGGACCGCGCTGGGCAGCATGCGCTTCCGGCCGGCCAAGCGGGCGGGGAAGACGGTCCGCCAGCTGGTGGAGCAGAAGTTCAACTTCAAGATCGTTCCCCCCTCCCAGATGCCCGAGCAGATCAGCTAGTAACGCCGCATCACCCCGCTTGACGGGTCGGACGAACCTTCAAAGCAAAGCCGTTATCTGCGTTGTTTAGGGCAGGACTCCTCGCGCGATCGAGAGGCAGTCTCCTCCGGAGCTGAAGAGATAGAAGGTCCGGCCGTCCGCACTCAGGTACTTGGTGGGGATGTCCGCTCGCTCACCCGAGCCCCAATCGGTTGACCCGCAGCCGGTCGTGCCGACCCCTCCCGGCCAGGTGAGACTCCCGCTGGAGAACACCGCCTGCCACGGCCCCCACGGCTGGGGTGACACCAGGACCATGAGCCCGCCGTGGAACCGGGTCCCTTCATTGGGTGTCGCCGGGGTGGGGTCATAGACCAGCGACAGCATGAACCGGTTGATTCCCGGGTTCCAGCTCATGCCGGCCCGAGGGGTGAACCTGCTGTCCGGCTGGAAAAGAATAGGTGTCGCCGCGGAGGCCGATGGGCACCAGGCGGGGCTGCTCTCACTGCCGCAGAAGTACTGCCAATTGCTCTGAAGCGTGAGATCGCTCCGTAATCCCCGGATCAGGCTGAACCCGGGCACCAGCTCGTAGGCACTGTTGCTGACACTGCCGGTAACGCTCGTGCTCATCGGGACGACGGCATAGACGTAGTCAGGCGGCCCACCGGCGTATCCCTGTCCATACTGCACGAACGAGGCGTATCCGACCTCGGTCAGGCTCCACTCGACCCAGCTGAACGCCGGTACGGCCGAGCCGTAAGTGTCGGAGAACTTGAGTCGCACGCCGGTGCCGGATGGTGTGATGTTCCGGATCCAGTACCACAAGCGTCCATCGACGTGGAGCATGCCGGCCGGCTTGTGACTGGCGGAGTCGTCGCCCACCGCCTCGACGCCGGCCCCGAGTGCTGCGTCATCCCAAACGTGCGGATCACCGGTGGGCACCACGCTGAAGGACACGCCGTAAGCCTCGGCGCCGGAGATCCGGCCGAATCCCATGCCGATCTTTTCCGGGACGCCCTCCGGACGGCAATCCCCGAACGCGGTATAGAGGTTCCCGTCTGGCGCCCAGGTCGGAGTCCACGAATCGCATCCTACCGTGCTGGCGATCTGGACCATCTGCGGCTGTGGGTCCCACTGGATCGGTCCGGTCAGCTCCGGCGGCTCTGGCTCCTCCGTACCTCCGTTGCCCACTTCCTCTTGCTCCACAGCGTCGCTACAGGCGAGAGCACTGCAGAACAGGCCGAGAAGGATCGCCTGCTTTAAGCCACGGATCACACCGATGAACACGGATTGCTCCGCAGCCCAATCAACTCCTGCTGCGCCACGACTGAGCGAATTTGGTTCAACAGCACACCAGTCGCGCTCGTGGCGAAGGAATGGTCGATAGGGTAATTCGTGAGGTGTGCTTTTGAACAAGAATCCTCTGATCGGTTGCTGGATAGAAGCTTCTCTTGCAAAAGGAACGATCCGTGGTGATCCGTATGATCCGTGGCTCGTTTTTCAGTTTGTGTCGCGACTGCTTGACACGCGGATAGACGAACTCTTACCCTGCGTCGTATGGTCGATCCGCCCAATATCCGGCTCCCGCGACGCCCAGCGGCACTAGGACCACCCCTCGCCATACCTCTCCTAATGCTCGCCCTGGGCTGCGGTACCGACGGCCCCTCCCCGCCAGTGGCTTCCACTCCCGATACCATCCCGACAGCAGATAGCATCCCGGCAGTTCCGTCGGACGGCTATACGTGGGGCTCCGCCACGCCGGAGAGCCAGGGGATGTGCGGGAGCACCACCCAGCTGGGCTGCACCAAAACCCTGGAGCAAATCTGGAGCTCCATCAGTGACCCCAAGCACAATACCAAGCGTTTCGTGATAATCCGGAACGACAAGGTAATCTTCGACCGAGGAGGGACCGAGCCCTACTTTGTCTACTCCGCATCCAAGGGTCTCCTGGGAGCGCCGGCGCTGGTCCACGCCCTGAGCAGCTGCGGCGTGGGGATCAAGGACCGGGCTTCGAGCTGGCTGGCCCATGGCGAAGGTGCCCGCTGGGGAACCCAGTACCCGTGGACCGACATCACCGTCGAGCAGCTGGCCACCCACACCAGTGGGGTCTGCGACTACGGCAACTCGAGCACAGCGTGTCAAGACCAGAATCCGGGCTGGCAGCAGGCCTTCGATATCGCAAAGCGGGGCGGCCCCGAATACGAATATCCCGAAGACGCCTTTACCATCGCCCGGCTGCAGTCGGAACAGAACAGTGAGCCGGCCCTGCCGCCGGGAAGCACCTACGAGTACAGCAACGTCGGGCACGCCCTGCTGAATTACGTGGTCCAGAGAGCCTGCGGCGAGAGTCTGGTCGACATTTTCGACTCCTATATCAAACAGCACGGCATGGGGTCTCCGGTCCGCCCGGCACTCATCGCTACCGATGATGGCCAACAGTTCCATCAGAGCACCGGCATCGCCATGTGGAACGGGTTGGACGGTGCGGCAGTGCTGCGGCTCGCCGCCAGGCGGGGCATCTGGGACAACCGGAATGTGGAGCCGGTGAGATACTGGTACGAGGTCACCAAGGTGGAAGGGAATCTCGCCGCCGCTTCGTATGCCAATCGAGGCGTGGTCTACGAAAACAATTCGCTGGACACCTGGACCCAGTCACCCGGTCACCAGCGCCTGTCGCTGGAAACGTTCGGTCACGGCGGCAACTACGGCACCGTATTCCTGACCGATCCGCTGACCGGCACGATCGTCGTTCGGCAGGGAGACAACAATGCCCCCGGTGCATCGTATCTCACCACCAACGGATGCGAGCCGGGATGGACCGGAACGGCGCCCTCCTGCACCGAAGGGACGGACTGGAGCAATAACTGGAACGTCGCCGCGGGCGAGCTCGGCTCCTCCCGCGTCGGACCCAGAGTGATGATCGTGGAGCCGCTCCAGGAGGCGTTCTTCTTCCCGCCGCCGTTTTGCCGAATGACGTCGGCAGGTGGCCAGCCGGTCGACAACACGACCGACGTGTACAGCAGCCCGTCAAACGCGACCACCATCGATCTGGTCGCGGAAATCACGGTCGACCCCCGAGAGGGTCAAGGTTCGTCGGTGGCAGAACGGGTCGAGTTCTACAGCGAGAGCGAAGGCACGGCGCCGCAACGGATCGGGAATGGGACGTTAGTGGCCGGCACCAGCCCGGCGCAGTACCAGCTGTCGTTCGGCGCGGACAGCCACGGCACGCCCGGCGAGATCAAAACCTACTTCGCCAACTGCGTCGCCCAGTCGGTTCAGGACGGCACCAAGGAAGTTCCCTCCTATTCGCGGCCGGTGCGGGTACGGCGGATGTAAGCGGTAGCGCGCGACAGCGGGATAGTCGCGACCACGATTCCGGAAACGAAACTCATGGACGTCGAGCGACCGCCAACAGGTGAGCACTGACGCCGAGCCCCGAGGGCTCGGATTCGAGCAACCGGGCCACCCGGACCAGATCGGCGCGGCGGCGTGGATCCGCCAGTCGGTCGGACACATCCGAGAAGAGCCAACCGGGCCCTTCTATGCCATAGAGCCCGTCGAGGATGAGCCCCGAGGCCTCCATTTCCGTACGAAGCTCGTCCGGGTGATGAAAGTAGGCGGTGGTGAAGTAGTCGAACCGCTCGGTCGGGTTCCGATGTTGTCCGTCCCGGAGGTCTCGCTCGACGATAGCGGCAAATCGCGGATCCTGAAACAGATCGCGAGAGAGACCGTCCAGCGCCGATGCCCAGCGCGAGATGGCCGCGGCGAAGAGCTGTCCGCCTGGTTTGAGCACTCGGCGTGCCTCGCTCAGGGCGCGAGCGCGATCGCCGGCCTCGGTCAGATGATAGAGCGGGCCCAGCAGAAAGACGATCTCGGCGGTCCTATCGGGGAAGTCGAGGGCTCGCGCATCTCCGACTCGATAAGAGGCGAGCGGACGAGACCGGGCCGCGCTGCGACGCTGGGCTTCCGCGACCAGCCTCGGCACCGGGTCCACCAGATGCACGGTGTATCCGGCGTCCGCGAGCCAGAGGGCATAGGCGCCGGAGGCCCCGCCCACATCGAGCACCGTTGCCGGGGGACGCCGGGCATGACGCTCGATCAGCTCCCGGGTCCGCAGCGCCTCGAGCAGGAACGCACCCTCCTCGAGTCGGGATTCCTCGGGCGTCCGGTGGTAGAACTCGGCGATGGCCGGGTCGAGCGCAGGCGGCGGTTGTTCGGACACGGTATCGTCGACCGGACCCGTGGAGTGCGCGGGTCAGGCCGCGTGGCGTTTCAGGAAGACCACGGTTCTTTGATTGAACTCATCCACTCTCTCGTAAATCGGCGCGTGCGCACAGTCCTCGAAGACCACCACTTCCGAGCCTCGAATGGCGTTCCTCAGCCCATCCGCAAAACGGGTGGAGGTCAGCTGGTCGCGGCGGCCGAAGGTGATCTGCGTCGGCGCCGTAATCCGATTCAGCCGAGACTCGACGTCGTGGGCGAGTACCGCGTTCGACTGCCGCACGAATGCCTCCAGCGGCTGGGCCGGCCGGCTCCGAACGAAGTCGCTCAGCGACTGGATGTAGTCCGGCTTGGCCGCATACAGCTCCGGCGTGAGGCACCAGGGGAAGATGCCCAGAACGATCAGCTCCGCCACGCTCCCCGACGCTTTGGCCATGATCTGCCATCCCTCCACCACACTCTTCAGGAAGCCGTCGGTCTTGGGCCACGGACTGTGCAGTGATAAGGACTTGACCATTTTCGGATACTTCGCTGCCAGCCACATGCCAATTGCGGCGCCAAGCGAAAGGCCGGACACATGTGCCTGCTCGATTCCGATGGCTTTCATGAAGGCGGCCACGTCGTCGGCAAAGATTTCCGTGGAGTAGGTCCCTCCCGGTTTGTCGGTTTCCCCGGCTCCCCGCGGATCCAGCGAGATGCAGGTGAAGTGCTTCGCGTATTCCGCGACCTGAAAGGCGTAACAGGCGTGGTCGGCAGCGAGGTAGGGAATGAGGATGAGAGGGTCGCCGGTGCCCTGCTGCTCGTAATTGATGGTCAGATTGTTGGCTCTCACCTTGGGCACGGGCTTCCCTCCTTTGGGTGCGCAGCTTGCCGCGGTTCTCCTGAGTCCGTAGCTTGCCCGCGGACCGAGATATGACTTCGGCGTCGCGAACCCGACGATCTCCTGACCAGTGGTGACCTGCGATGACCCCTGAAGATGCACCTCGCACTCGGACCCGTCGAGAGACGCCTGCCGTACTCCTGCGCTACTCCCTCCTATTTCTATGGGCAGGCTTCATGGGATGCGGGGCCGCTGCCAGTGACCCTGGCACAGGCCCGTCACCAACCGCCGCCCGTTACCTCTATGTCTGGGCCGGGGACAAGGACGAGCGCGCCTCCGATTTCCTCGCTACGGTGGACGTGAGTCCTGGTAGTCCGAGGTATGGGGACATCATCGCGAGCGAGCCGGTCGGCATGGCAGGCACGCTCCCGCATCACATGGAGTACGAGGTGCCGGCCTCGAGCCACCTCCTCTTCGCCAATGGACACCATCACGAGCAGCTCTTCCTGTTCGACATCCGCGACCCGGCACGCCCGCGGCTGAGCCGGACGCTGGGGGCGGCGGCGCCGTACCGCTTTCCCCACGACATCGTGCGGCTCCCGAACGGGAACGTCCTGGTAGGGCATCTCCGCGGACCCGGAGCCAGCCCGGTTCCTGGTGACACCAACCAGCCCGGAGGACACGGAGGGATCGCTGAGCTCGATCCAGACGGTCGAGTATTGCGGGTTGTCGGCGCCGGCGATTCCACTGTCCATGTTCCGATCCGGCCGTATTCCTTTGCCATCCTGCCCGGTACGGATCGCATGCTCATGACCAGCGCTCCCATGATGGAAGACACCACCGCCGATGTCGTCCAGATCCGCCGGCTCTCCGATCTCGGCCTGGTCCGTACCCTGGAAGTGCCACCCGCGCGCCTCCCCAACGGCTCCGTGCAGCCGCGGGGCCACCAATACCCCTTTGAGCCGCGAGTCATGGCCGATGGGACGGTGCTCCTCAACACGTACGGGTGTGGCTTCTATCAGGTGACCGGCGCGGCAGGCGATGCTCCCCGGATCAGAAACGTCTACACCATCGAGGTCCCGCCGGAGCGACTCGGGATGTGCGGCATACCGGTCGTGGTCGGAGACTACTGGATCATGGCGGTCGGGCTCCTCAACGCACTCATCGCACTGGATGTGAGCGATCCCACGCGACCCCGGGAAGTCGCAAGACTAATGGCAGACACGACTTTTCGGCCGCACTGGCTGGCCCGCGATCCGGGCTCGGACCGAGTGGTTGTAGGAGCACAGGACGGAGGCGAAGACCGGATACTCATGGCGCGAGTGGACGCTCGAACCGGGCAGCTCGAGTGGGACGAGTCGTTGCGGTTGGACAACGGGCAACTCGGTATCAGCCTCAAGCGGGAGGAATGGCCGCACGGGGCAACGGGCGAGGCGTTCGCCCACGCAGCGCTGTTTAGTCGCTGAGTCCATGGAAGTCGCCGCCGTCCAGCGCCGTACTCTCCGACTATTGGTCGTGACGCAGATCATCAGCGGCGTCGGCATCGCGATCGGCGCGTCGGTCGGGGCGCTGCTGGCCGCGGACATCGCGGGCATTGGCGTATCGGGTCTGGCCCAGAGCGCCAACGTGGTCGGAGCCGCCCTCTGGGCGGTGCCTGCGACGGCGATCGTGGAGCGCCATGGCCGCCGGCCGAGTCTTGCGGCGTGCTACTTCATCGCGGCGGTGGGGGCGGTCGTTATTGTCACTGCTGCGGTACGAGGATCGATCCCGCTCCTGTTCCCGGGCTTCTTTCTGTTCGGCGGCGCGACGGCCGCGAGTCTGCAGGCGCGCTATGCCGCGGTGGACCTGGCACCGGCAGCGTTGCGGGGCCGCCATCTCTCCCTGATCGTGTGGGCGACGACGATCGGTGCCGTGGTCGGACCGAGCCTGGCGCCGTTTGCCGGCGCAGCGCTGGAGCAGTTCGGCGTACCGACACTGGCGGGCCCGTTCTTCTTCTCGTCACTGCTGTTCGGGCTGGCGACACTCCTGCTATTGCTGCTGCTCAGGCCGGACCCGGCGGTAGTCGCGCGCGCCACTATGGTAAGTCCGTCGGGTGTTCGTAGCGGCGGGATGCGTGCTGCCCTCCGGCTCGTCTTTTCAAAGGCGCCGGCTCGGCTGGGGGTGAGCGCGATGGCCATCGGGAACGTGGTGATGGTCGGCGTTATGACCATGACGCCGGTGCATATCAAAGGCGCCGGGCACGACGCGGCGCACACGCTCCGCATCGTCGGCCTGGTGCTCAGCTTTCACATCGCGGGCATGTTCGCGTTTTCCCCAGTCTTCGGCTGGCTCACGGATAAGCTCGGCCGACGTCCCGTCATCTTCGCCGGCATTGCACTGCTGCTCACCGCCTGTGCCCTGGCTGGAAACGCAGGCCACCAGCCGGTGCTTCTTGCCACTGGACTGATGATCCTGGGCCTGGGTTGGTCGGCCACCATGGTGGCCGGCTCCACGCTGCTCACCGAATCGGTCCCCGTGGAGTTGCGCGCCTCCGCCCAGGGAGCTTCGGATCTCCTGATGGGACTGGCCGGGGCGTCGGCCGGCGCCCTCTCCGGGGCCGTCGTGGATTCCTGGGGATACCCCACTCTGGCTCTGCTGGCCGCCCTCGCAACGGTGCCGCTGCTCGTTCTCGTATCGCTGTCGCCCAGTCGCATTTACAATCAGGCCGAAGCCGCGAAAGCGGTGGATCGACAATGACTTCGCATTACACCCCAATTTCTTTGCTGGATTGTGACATTCGGACGTTCCCATCCGAGACACGCGAGGTTGCCCCTCCGCGGTCGCCCACAGATATTCGCCGCTGCCACTATTCACGGTAGGAGACCATCATGGCTAAGGCAGCGAAAGCGATTCCCGCAGGGTACCACACCGTAACACCCAGCCTCGTCGTCGCCGGGGCGGCGAAGGCGATCGAGTTCTATAAGAAGGCTTTAGGCGCCGAAGAGATCATGCGATTTCCGGGGCCCAACGGGACCCTGATGCACGCCGAGATCAAGCTGGGCGATTCCGTCATCATGCTGGGCGATGAGATGCCCGAACAGGGCGGCAGGAGCCCGAAATCGTATGGGGGCACGCCGGTCAGCTTCTTCGTGTACCGCGAGAACGTGGAGTCGGCCTGGAAGCGGGCGGTGGATGCCGGGGCCAAGGAGATCATGCCGCTGCAGGACATGTTCTGGGGCGATCGCACCGGATGCCTGGAGGACCCGTTCGGGCACCGCTGGTGGCTGGCCCAGCATGTCCAGGATCTCACACCCGAGGAGATCCAGCGGAACGCGGAGGCGTTCTTCTCGCAGATGCAGCCGGCATCCTAGTATCGCGTTGTACCGGCTTAAGTGAGAGCGGACCGATCCATGGTCCGCTCTTTCTTTTGTGGCCATACCGATTGTAGTACTGGGCGATGCTTAGGTTCGAGCTGAGGTGATGAGGGGGTATGCGGATCCTTTCGGCGGCCATTCAGACCAGGTTCATCTTCCTGAGCAACGCCTGGAAGCGGGGATGCCCCCGCAGTGAAGTGAAGAGGAAGGAGCCTTTGACGCCAAACACCCCGCCGGCTCGCTCCTCATACGCCCGCTCCAGCCAATCCATGGCCCTATCCTGCTCACCGAGGCCAGTGTGGACGTATGCCATGTGATAGGGTGAGACGTATCGCTCGGTCGACAGCTCCTCGAGCCGGCGCAGCACCCCGCGGGCCTCCTCGGTCCGACCCACCGTCGCCAACGCCTGCCCCAGCTGCGCCAGGTAGAGGCTGCTGTCGGGGGCGAGGGAGAGCGCTCGTTCCAGCTCGGCGAGCCCCTGGTCTGGTTTCCCCGTGAGCATGTAGGCCCACCCGAGCGTCGCATGCGCCAGCGGGAAATGGGGCTCGATCTCGACCACCCGAATAATGGTGCGCAGAGCCTCATCATACCTGCCGGCCCGCAGGAATGTGGTCGCGATATCCATGCGGTGGGCCAGCGGATCGAGCTCATGGGCGCGCCGCTGCTTCTCGATGGCCTCGTCATAGCGTTCCAAGGCGGATAACATCAGGCCATAAAAGTCGTAAGCGTCTCCGCTGTTCGGGTTCAGCTCGATCGCCCGCTTGAACTCCGCTTCCGCCCCGGCCCAGTCGTAGTCGCAGGCGAACTTGAGGTGCCCCAACACGGCATGTCCTTCGGCCAGGCCGCTGTCGATCTCGAGAGCCAGGGCGACCGCGGCTTTGGCTCGTTGAAAGGCCTCCTGCGCCGGGAGCGCACCTGCGATGGCCAGCCCCATGTCGGTGTAGGTGTAGGCGATGGTGGCGTAGGCCAGCGCATAGTTCGGGTCTCGGGCGACCGCCTGCTCCAGGTA
>JAICPP010000066.1 GCA_025929805.1 Gemmatimonadales bacterium
TAGCCTATAGCCAAGCCATTGATACCACCCGGATCGTCCAGCGTCTCTGATACGGAAGCTGCCGCGCCGGCTCGCGATCGAAGCCTCGCCGAGCAGCGACTTCAGCACGCCGACTCGCTCGCGGCCGGGTCCTTTCCGGGCCAGGCAATTCGACCCTACCGTGATCTCCTGGAGCTGGAACCGGGACACATAGAAGGGCGTCTGCATTTCGCCCGACTGCTGGACCGGCTGGAAGAGGCGGTGGAGGCGGTCGACGTTCTCTCCGAGGGGCTGCGCCGGGCACCGGACCAGACCGAGTTTCTGGTCCTGCGAGGATCCATCCTGGGAAGACTCCAGCGGTACAAGGAAGCCGAGATGGACCTCCGGCGGGTGCTGCGGCTCCATCCCTCCCATGCTCCCGCTCAGTTCGAGCTGGGGCTCCTGTTGTGGCGGCGGGGTCTGGTGCAAGAAGCTGCAGCCTGCTTTCACCGCGCGCTCGAGTTTCAGCCCGACAACGGAAAGACCTACTACTATCTGGGCGATGCGCTGAATCAGTTGGGAGACCTGCCGGGCGCCAGGGCCGCGGTCGAGCGGGCGCTACAGGTTTGTCCCGACGATGCCAAGACTTACCACCTCATGGGCCGGGTTCTGGATCGGATGAGTCTGCCGGACCAGGCACAGGAGATGTATCGTCGCGGTCGAGAGCTTGCAGGGCTGTGATCCAGGTAGTCGTTGACGATCTGGCCCTTATCCAAGCCGACGCCCTGCTCCGCCCCACCGACGAAACCCTCAATCCGCTTACCGAGACGATCTCCCGCCTGGATCAGCGCGCGGGCCCGCGATTTGCCGAGCAACGCCGTCTCAGCTCTCCCCTGAAAGCGGGGGCGGCAGTGGTTACCGGCAGCGGAGACCTCCCGGCTCCCTTCGTGCTGCACGCGGTGATCCAGGATCCTGATGCGGGAGTCGGCCGCGAGGTGGTGCGCCGGGCGCTGCTATCCGCCTGGGAACGAGCCGCCGACTGGGAGCTCGGGATCATCGCCGCCCCCTTGGTGGGCGCTGGTGCCGGCCAGCTCAGCCCGGAAGAGGCGGCTAGCCTGCTGGCGGAGACGTTCCCCACCCGGCGCAGCGGATGTCCGTTCGAGCTGCACATCGTGGTCGAGGGAGACGCCGAGCGGGAGCTGGTGGAATCCATCGTACGGAGGATTGCTTGATCCGGCTGATTCATCTGACAAAGCAGTACGGCAAATTCACCGCGGTCGACGGCATCGATTTGGAAGTGCCCAGCGGTGAGCTGTTCGGGTTTCTGGGCCCGAACGGCGCGGGCAAGACGACCACGTTTCGGATGATCGCGGGAATCCTTCGTCCTACCAGTGGAACCGTCGAGATTGGCGGCATCGACATAACCCGGAGCCCGCTCGAGGCCAAATCCCGCTTGGGCTTCATTCCAGACCGGCCATTCGTCTACGACAAGCTCACCGGCGGGGAGTTTCTCCGGTTCGCCGCCGCGCTCTACGGGCAGCAGGGGCCGGCCGTCGAGCGGCGGATTGACGAGCTGCTCGAGCTCTTTGAGCTGACTCGGTGGAAGGACGAGCTGACCGAGTCATACAGCCACGGCATGCGGCAGAAGCTCATCATCTCCGGGGCGTTGGTGCACCGGCCTGCGGTCATCGTGGTAGATGAGCCCATGGTCGGTCTGGATCCCAAGAGTGCCCGGCTCCTGAAAGACCTGTTCCGCCAGTTTGTGGATCGGGGTGGCACGGTGCTGATGAGCACTCATACGCTCGAGGTGGCAGAGACCATGTGCGATCGTCTGGCCATCATCCATGGCGGCAAGATCGTGGCGCATGGCACCATGGCCGAGGTACAGGAGCAGACCTCGTCCGAGGACTTGGGTCTGGAGGACCTCTTCCTGAAGCTCACCGGCGGCCTGAGGGATCATCAGCTCGACACCATTCTCGAGGCCTGATCTCCGTGAGTACTCCGAGTCTCGTGCGCCCGGGGGTATGGACTCTGCTGACGCCGAAGTGGCGCAGTGTGCTCACTCGACTCCAGGAGGAGCAAACCGGGTCCGGAGCGCGGGCGTTGCTTCTCGGACTCATTGCACTGGTCTTCTGGGCTGCTGTGTTCGGTATCGCCTACCG
The DNA here is from genome assembly GCA_025929805.1 of Gemmatimonadales bacterium. GTDB lineage: Bacteria > Gemmatimonadota > Gemmatimonadetes > Gemmatimonadales > GWC2-71-9 > CAVVWJ01. The sequence goes on from JAICPP010000066.1 coordinate 2,121, forward strand.
AGTGCTGCGCTATTTCCGGAATGTGCAGGAGATCGGCGATCTGATGGCGGGCAAGGTGTTGGGCATCATCCTCCTGGCCTTCCTTTCGATCCTCCTGCTCTCCAACATCATCACCGCCCTGTCCACTTTCTTCCTGGCCAAGGACCTTGATCTCCTGGTCGCGTCACCGATCCAGCGCTCGCGATTTTATCTGGCCAAGCTGGTGGAGACCGTAGTTCACTCTTCGTGGATGGTTGCGCTGCTCGCGTTACCCATCTTCACCGCGTATGGCATGGTCTACCAGGGCGGACTGCTGTTTCCGTTTGTGGCGTTAGCGGCCTTTCTCCCCTACCTGGTGATTCCTGCGGTTATCGGCATAGCGATCACGCTGGTGCTGGTGAACATCTTCCCCGCCCGACGAACCCGTGAGCTTCTGGGGCTGGTGGCCAGCGGCGCCCTCGTCCTCGTCGTGGTTTTTCTCCGTTTCCTGCGGCCGGAGCAGCTGGCTCGGCCCGAGGGATTCAAGGACTTGGTCGAGTACCTCGCCGTTCTCCGGACACCCACCAGTTCTCTCCTTCCTAGTGAGTGGACGGCGTCGATCATCATGAACTGGCTCCTGCGGATCGCCGATCCATGGCCGATCGCAAAGCTCTGGACTGCAGCCACCTTTGCGGTGGTGCTGGGGATCCTGGTACATCGGCAACTCTATCACCTGGGATTCTCCAAGGCACAGGAGGGTGCCGAGCGCAAGCTCCGCCGCCGAATCAGAGGTCCAGTATCGGGCCTTCTGAGCTCGGTGTCTCCCTCCAAGCGAGAGTTCATCCTGAAGGACTTGCGACTTTTCTTCCGGGATAACACCCAGTGGAGTCAGCTGATCCTGCTGGCGGTCTTGCTGCTGGTCTATCTCTTCAACATCAAGTCGCTGCCGCTGCATTCGGGCGAGCGGGTCCCGTTTCGATTGATCAGCATGGTCTCGTTTCTCAACCTGGGTCTGGCCGGCTTCGTGCTCGCCGCGGTCGCCGCCCGGTTCGTCTTTCCCGGGATCTCGCTCGAGGGCCGCCAGATGTGGCTGCTGCGGTCAAGCCCACTCGACCCCCGCTCCTTGCTTTGGAGCAAGTACTGGATCGGCACGCTGCCACTGCTGCTGTTGGCACTAGTCATCACCGTGTTCACCAACTGGCTGCTGCACGCCACGGGGTTCATGATGGCCGTGGCACTGGCAACGATCGTCCTGTATACCCTGGCGGCAAGTGCGATGGCCGTCTCGTTTGGCGCCCTTTACCCGCAGTTCGGCACGGAGAACGCGGCTCAGATACCAACTAGTTTCGGCGGCCTGGTCTACATGATGACCAGTTTGAGCCTCCTGGCTGCAATCATCATGATCGAGGCCTCGCCCGTGATGACCTACCTTCGGATCGATCGCTACGGTGGGAAGCTGGGTGACGTCATTCCCGAGCTGGTTGTCGCCGGAGTGCTCGTGCTCGGGATTTGCCTGGCGGCCACTATCGTGCCCCTCCGCCTTGCGCTACGCCGGATCGAGATAATGGAGTGGTAAGCGTAGATCTCTTCAGCGATACCGTCACCCGTCCCACACCGGCCATGCGCCGAGCCATGGCGGGAGCAGATGTGGGGGACGAACAACAGCGAGAAGATCCCACGGTCAATCTCCTCCAGGACATGGTTGCCGAACTCCTGGGCAAGGAGGCGGCGCTCTTCCTCCCCTCCGGGACGATGTGCAATCAGGTCGCCTTCGCGGTGCATTGTCGGGCCGGAGACGAGATCCTGCTCCAGGAGCAGGCTCATCCACTGTTGTTCGAGGTCGGTGGAGCTTCGGCCATGACTGGAGCGCTGCTCCGCCCGGTCATCGGTGCCGGCGGGTTCTTTACCGGCGAGCAGGTTCGCTCGGCAACCCGGCCGCCGGTGTACTACATGCCTCGGACCAGAGCCGTCTCGATCGAGCAGACCAGCAACGTGATCGGCGGGGTATGCTGGCCGCTGCAGCAGATCGAGGACGTGTGCCGGGTGGCGCACGCAAGCGGGCTGGTGACGCACATGGACGGGGCTCGGCTGCTCAATGCCGTGGTGGCCAGCGGCACGACGGCCCGACAGTTTGCCGCTCCCTTTGACTCGGTGTGGATCGATCTCACCAAGGGCTTGGGGGCTCCGGTTGGCGCGGTGCTCGCCGGACGCCGGGACTTTATCGAGGAAGCCTGGCGTTTCAAGCAGCGGTTTGGGGGAGCGATGCGCCAGGCTGGCATCATCGCGGCTGCGGGTGTGTATGCGCTGCGACACCACATCGACCGGCTGGCGGAGGATCATGCGCGGGCCCGCAAACTGGCGCACGGCCTGGCGGAGCTGTCGGGGATCACCCTGGACCCGACCCGGGTTGAAACCAACATCGTGGTGTTCGACGTCAGGAATTCAGGGCTGGACGGTGAGAGCTTCAATGCCCGAACGCTGGCGAGCCATGGCGTTCGCTTCAGCGTGCTGGGACCGACCGCAGTCCGCGCCGTGACTCACCTCGATATTACGGACGACGGTATCGATCGAGCCCTCGAAGCAGCCCATGCCGCAGTCAGTCGCTAGTGCAAACGGAGCAGTGCCGGCCGTCCTACATCATTGCGATGCGCGACGAACACCGTCCCAAGCAGGAGCTGATCCACGAGATTACCGGCTTGCGCAAGCAAGTGGGGGACCTCAAGGAGGCCATGGTTGAGCGGCGGCGGATCGAAGACGCGCTGCGGACGGCTGAAACGATGCTTCGGGCCCTGGCTGACAGCGCGCCCGTGGGTCTGGCACTCTTTCGCCTCGACGGCACCCTGGTGATAGCCAACCGGCCGCTCGCGCGGATGCTGGGTTACGATTCGCCGGCGGAGCTTCAAGCCCTGGGTGCCGTATTCGGCGTGTTCGCAACCACAGAGGAGCAGTCGCGCGCGCTTGGCTCGGTCATGTCCGAGGCGCGCATTCACGAAGCCCTGTTTCGCCGGAAGGACGGCTGCCGGCGCACCTACCCCGTTCTGATGGGCCAGTCCACCGAAGGCCCGGCCGTGACCCTCGCGGTATTCGAGTGTGCTGCCGACCACCTCGGCCCCCCTTTTCCGACCAACTCCGCGTAACCTAGGTCCGATCCCGCAGCCAGCTGGCACCTACCTTGGCGCCTCACCACCCACCAAGGAGGAGCCATGTCTCACCGGATCAGCGGCGGCACGCTGGCGCTGCTGGCAAGCTTGGTCGCATGCGACCGTACAGCCCCTACCGCAGGCAACGAAGAAACCCAGGTCCAGGCCGCCGACCAGCCAACCGCGCGCCAATCGGCCGAACGCGCCGCAATGGACCGTCTGGCCCGACGCTTGGCCCGTGCTCTGGTACACCCGGAGTTCCGGTCCTACATCAAGGGCGAGCTGGATCGATCTCCGTTCCCGGAGCACAAGCTCAACTTCCAGCAGTTCCTGAGGGCTTCCGACGGTCGAGTGCTCAAGCAGGTAGCCCGGCTGAGCTCCTCGTCCGAGGCCGCCGTGGAAGCTGATGCCAGGGAAGCAATTCCGCTCGAACTGTATTTCCCGGTCCCGGCGCACCGGGCCGAGTGGACCGGCGGCGCAGAGGTCCTGGTCGCGAGCGCCCGGGAAGATCGCGAGGCGCCGGTCGCATATGATGTGCAGGGCCGGAGACGGCTCCTCAGCCCGGATCAGCCCCCGTCAGTCCCGGTGCTGGCTGTTGTGCCGGTAGAGACCGACTTTGGCCACCCAATCGGCCAGGCTACCTGCACTACCTGCGGTGGTGGGGGTGGAGGGGGCGGAACGGCCACCCCATACGGGCTCTACATGACCTATGCCCATTTTGTGCAAGACTTTGAAGGTTGGTTTAAGGGCAGTCCCGAATTTGAAATCCACGTACTGGGCCAGTCGGGCAGCAGCGACTCTCTCCGAGATTACCAGTGTGCCAGTGCGGCAGCCGGAGGGTATTACCACTTCGATCAAAACGAGCTCAACTGGAGCGGCAAGGTGCTGCTCTTCAGCCAGGCCCAGTTGAACACTTACAAGACGGCCCACCCCAACCAGAACTTCCGCGTAGTTGCCTTGGAAGACGACGACACTGGATGCGCCATCAAGTTTGACGGAAGTCGCTTCAAGACGATGATAAGCACACTTCAGAATGCTTATCCCAACCTGACCGGCTCAAAGGACACGGCCAGTAGCATCGAGAAGTGGGTCAAGCGAGCCAACGCGCTCCAGAAGATTCTGAGCGCGGTGTACTCCTTCATCACCACGCAGGACGATCTCATCGGTAACGCCATCGAGGACGTCGTCGTCGGAACGACTTATCCCGGAGCGAACTGGATCATCAAGGGAGAGAACAACGTGACCAACGGCTGGATCAAACTGGAGATGCGCTGACATGCTGACCGACCTGCGCGCCACCCGGCTGCTCTGTCTTGCCCTGTTGTTTACCTCAACCCTTTCTCGGCAGGCGGTGGCCCAATGGTTCATTGGGCTGGAGATCGGCTCAGAGCGATTTTGGGGCGGATCGCTGGAGACAACTCCAGACCAGCGCTCATTCCGGCCGTATCGGCCTACTACGTTCAGCGCGGCAGTGGAGTGCCGCAGCGGCTCGCTCGGCGCTGCACTCCGGCTCCGGTACACCGATGCCAGCATGGCGCTCGAGGGCAGCGAAGCGGTCGTGGCGGTCAAAGGCGTGTTCAAAGTCATCAGCGTGTCGGCAGAGATCAGCTATGGGATTATTACCCTCGGCCAGAACCAGCTCCTGCTGCATGCAGGGCCGGTAGTGGAGCATTGGAGCCTGGTCGACGAGGACTCTCGATTCCGGGTGGGCGCGCAGGCTGCCGTGGGCCTGAATATCCCGCTGGGTGGCAGGATGGCTATGACGCTGCTGGCGGACGCCGCGGTGGTGGGCTCGCCCTTTGAGCAAGACGAGCTCGATCCCACCTATGACCTGCGCGCTCTCTGGAGACGCGGGTTTGCTGCTGGGTTGCGGTATCGGTTGTGAAACAGTGTCCTACATGGAAGCAATGTGAATCGCGTTCCCCCTACCGATCACCAGCGGATTCCGCTTGCTCTGCTCTGGTCCCGCGGTGAGCCCGTCGAGAGACATCGCGCTTCTGAACCGCAGCTTCGTCACGCTCCCCTCCCGGCTCAGATCCACCGAAGTACCCGGCGCCGGTAAGCCAAACGTGTTCCAAACGCGCATTCGAGGTCCGCTCCCTCCTCGTCCCAGCGGATGGCAGGAGGTTAGCGCGGCCGGGCCCATGCCAGGGCCGCTGCCACCGCCCGGTGCCAAGCGGCCAGATGAGCTTGCCGCATCCCGGAGTCGATCTGCGGATTGAACCGGGCAAACTTGCGCCCTGCAAGGAACTCGTCGGCGTTCTTCCATAGTCCCAGCGACAACCCGGCCAAACCGGCGGCCCCGAGTGCGGTCGTCTCCACCAGATCAGGGCGCTCCACCGGAATGCCGAGCACGTCGGCCTGGAACTGCATGAGCCAGTCGTTAGCCGCGGCTCCGCCATCCACCCGGAGCGCGGGCACGCTCAGGTGCTCTGCCGAGGCCATCGTACTCAACAGCTCGGCGCTGCTGTAGGCCATCGCCTCCAGTGCGGCTCGCACCAGGTGCGCCCGGGTGGTTCCGCGAGTAAGTCCCGTGACCGTTCCTCGTGCGTCCGGCTCCCAGTAAGGCGTACCGAGACCGACAAAGGCCGGCACGAAGTGCACCCCGCCATTGTCGGGAACGCTCCGGGCCAGTGCCTCACTTTCATGGGCGTGATTGATGATTCGAAGCCCGTCGCGGAGCCACTGAATGGCCGCACCCGCGATGAAAACGCTGCCTTCCAGGGCGTACCACGGTTCTCCTCGGGGACCGCATGCGACCGTGGCGAGCAAGCCCTGAGGCGGAGTGGGTGTACGCGGTCCGGCCAGCACCAGGAGAAATGCCCCGGTGCCATAGGTGTTCTTGGCCAGACCGGGCGAGACGCAGCCCTGCCCGAACAAGGCCGCTTGCTGATCACCGGCCAACCCGCCAATCGGAAAGGCGCGGCCCAGGTGGGCCGGCGCAGTCTCTCCCACCACCTCGGATGATCTCACCAGCCTGGGAAGTACCTCCCGAGGTATATCGAAGAGCCCGAGCAGGTCGGCATGCCAGTCGCGAGCGCGGATGTCGTAAAGGAGCGTGCGCGACGCGTTGGTGTGGTCAGTGACGTGAGCATTGCCCCCAGTGAGCTTGGCAACCATCCAGCTTTCGACCGTGCCGGCTGCGAGTTCACCCCGTTCGGCTCGACGTCGAAGCGCCGGATCTCTCAGCAGCCACTCGAGCTTGGTGGCTGAGAAGTAGGGATCGGCCACCAGCCCCGTACGCTCGCGCAGCAGCGGCTCCTTGCCGGACTCCTTGAGCTGCCGGCACCGTTCGGTGGTTCGCCGATCCTGCCACACGATGGCCGGCGCCACCGGGGAGAGGGTCCGCCGATCCCACAGCACCACTGTCTCTCGCTGATTGGTAATTCCCAGTCCGACCGGCTGCTCACCCGACCCAGCAAGCGCCTCCCGCATGGCATCCACCGATACCCGGAAGATCTCCTCGGCGTCGTGCTCGACCCATCCCGGCTGTGGGAAGTGCTGAGTGAACTCACGGTATCCCCTGCCGAGTACGCCTCCATCCTGGTGAATGACCAGCGCAGTGGACCCGGTAGTTCCCTGATCGAGCGCGAGGACCGAGGGCACTAGTCGATGACTCGGGCGACGTCTTTCGGCGGTACGATCCCTCGATCGGTAATGATCGCGGTCACCAGTTCGGCAGGCGTGACATCGAAGGCCGGATTCCATACACCCACTCCGGGGGGCGCTGAGGGCTGTCCCAGCCATCCGGTGACCTCGGCGGGAGCGCGCTGCTCGATCGGAATCGCTGCACCACTGGAGCTGGCGGCATCGATCGTGGAGGTGGGCGCGGCCACGTAGAACGGGATACCATGAGCGCGCGCCGCGAGCGCCAGCCCATAGGTGCCGATCTTGTTGGCGACATCGCCGTTGGCCGCGATGCGGTCGGCGCCTACGAAGACCGCGCGCACATCACCTAGCCGGAGCCGGCTGGCGATCATTGCATCCGCGATCAGTGTGACCGGCACGCCGGCACGGCTCAGCTCCCAGGCAGTAAGCCGGCTTCCCTGCAGCAGGGGCCTCGTCTCGGGGACGATAACGTGAGGTTCTCCCCCCGCCTGGTGCTGGACGTAGATGGGGGCCAAGGCGGTGCCGATCCCTCCCGTGGCGAGCGCTCCGGCGTTGCACACGGTACAAACAGTGGCGCCGCTTGGGAGGAGAGCGGCGCCAAGCTCGCCGATCCGATCGCACATCCGGCGATCCTCTTCCCAGATCGCGTTCGCTTCCTCCCGCAGTGCCGAGTACAGCTCCTCATTCCGCATTGCGGCCAAATCGGCACGCCGGCGCATGCGATCGAGCGCCCACTGCAGGTTGACGGCGGTCGGCCTGGTTGCACCCAGGATGTGACAAGCTTCCCGAACTCCCTCCACCGAGTTCTTCCCCGCTTCCCCGCTTCCCCGCTGACCCGCTGACACCGCGACTCCCATCGCCGCAGCGATCCCGATCAGCGGCGCTCCGCGTACCCGGAGCGTTCGGATCGCCTCGGCGACTTCCTCGACGGTGTGGAGCTCGAGATAACGCTCCTCCTGAGGAAGCCGGGTTTGATCCAGAATCCGGATGCCGTGATCGGTGGCCCAGGCAATCGGAGAAGGAATGGTGAGAGGCATGGGGAGAAGATAGTCGCGAGTCGCGGGTTGGGAGTCGCGGTGAGCTGCGCCAAGTAGTCCCGGGATTGGCCAAGTAATTAGGTTTGTCGCTTCTCCTACGTAACTCGCGACTCGTGACTCGTGACTTCTAAACGACCATGCCCTCCAGCCTCCTCTTCGAGCTCACCGACGGCGTTGCCCGTATCACCGTCAACCGTCCGGATAAGCTGAACGCACTCAACGCCATCGTCATATCCGAGATCGGTGATGCGGTTACCCGGATCGAAACCGATGCGGCCATCCGCGGAGTGATCGTTACCGGTGCCGGCACCAAGGCCTTCGTCGCAGGCGCAGACATAAGCGAGTTGACCGATCAGGGCCCCACCGGAGGGCGGCACCGGGCCGTCGCGGGGCAGCAGGTGTTCCGCCGGCTGGAGCGCTGCGGGAAGCCGGTGATCGCGGCGGTCAACGGCTTTGCCCTCGGCGGAGGCTGCGAGCTCGCGATGGCCTGTCACCTCCGGGTAGCGAGCGAGAACGCCAAGTTCGGCCAGCCCGAGGTGAAGCTCGGGATCGCGCCGGGCTACGGCGGTACCGTCCGGTTGCCCCGCCTCGTCGGCAAGGCGCGTGCGCTGGAGCTGCTGCTCACCGGGGAAATGATCGACGCTCAGGAGGCGTTGAGGATCGGCCTCGTCAATCGGGTCGTTTCGCCGGAGCGGCTCCTACCCGAGGCCGAAGGACTCCTGCGAGTCATCCTCGCGAATGGCCCGTTGGCTGTGCGTGCCTGCCTCGAAGCCGTGGACATCGGGCTGGAGATGAGTGTGGATCAGGCGCTCTTGCTCGAGGCCGGCTATTTCGGCCTGCTGTCCGCGACCGACGACATGCGCGAGGGGACCAGGGCCTTTGTCGAGAAGCGTCGGCCCAACTTCAAGGGTGCCTGATCGACTGCAATTTCACCATCTTACCGACTATTTTTTGAGGATGCTGAAAAGGGGGAAACCCCCGCTTTCTGGTGGACTTTGGGGACGATCGCTGAGGTCAATGGCGGTCCTGGGCGCGGTGCTCCTAGGCGGCTGTGAGGAGCGGGACCGGCTGACCTTTCCCAGTCCGCCCGATGGGGTTGGGCCGATTACAATGATCGATCAGCCCAACGCCGGCGATACCACCGTTCCAGCCGGCCCAGACTTCTTCGTCAATGGGCGGACCATCGATCCCGACGGGGTTGATACCGTCTATTTCTTGGTCACGGGCGGCAACCAGAACTTCAACCCGTTTCGCCCCAGTCCGCCGAGCGATACGGTGCGCTTCGGTCTGCCGATTACCACGTTCGGCCTCTCGGGAGACACCATCCTGGTGCAGATCCACGGCGTGGACTCCCAGGGCAACCGTGGCGCGACTTCGACGCGCGAGATAGCCGTCGAGTAGTGTGGCTTCGTGGGGTGGTCGCTCGGGGATACCGGAATCTGGCCGACCTCGAGTGCGAGATGCCGCCAAGAGGGGTATGCCTCCTTGGCGCCAACGCTCAGGGAAAGACCAACCTGCTGGAGGCGATCTACTATCCAGTGCTCTTCCGGTCGTTTCGCGGAGCACCGGACCAGCAGTTGGTGGGTGACTCGCCGGGATTCTATGTCGAGGCTCGAATCGAGGGCGCAGCGGCCCGGACTCTTGCCGCCACCTACGCTGGTCGGAAGAAACGCATCACGAAGGACCGCGAGGAGATCGGGCGGCTGGCGGACGCAGTGGGACTCTGGCTGGCTGTCGCGTTTCTTCCATCCGACCTGGCGCTCGCATCCGGGCCGGCGTCCACTCGCAGGCAGTACCTGGATCGGCTGCTCTCGCTAGCCAGCCAGTCGTACTTCAGGGCGCTCGCCCGCTACCGGGCTGCCTTGGCCCAACGCAACAGCGCACTGCGTCAGGGCCGGCCGGACTTGGCCCAGGCGTTCGATGCTCCCCTCGCGGTCTCCGGGGCCGAACTCGTGCGGACCCGGCTGAAGTGGGCGAGCGGTGCGGTGGAACAGTTCGCGGCCGAATTCCAGTGTGTCGGCGAAGTGGGTGAAGCGCGCCTCCAGTACCGCGGCGGAACCGAGCTGGCCGACGAGGGCGCATGGCAAGGCACACTGGCAGCGGCGCTGCCCGATGATCGTGCGCGCAGGATGACCACCATCGGCCCCCATCGAGATGATCTGGTGCTCGAGATTGGTGGCCGCAGCCTTCGCGATTACGGCTCCACGGGACAGCAGCGGAGCGCCGCAGTTGCGCTCAAGCTCCTCGAGATTGCGACACTGCAGGAAGCGTGTGGTACCGAGCCTGCGCTGCTGCTCGACGACGTGTTCGCCGAGCTGGATCGGGAACGGCAGAGCCGATGGGCGCTGAGGCTCAAGGGGCCGGAAGAGCGGCAGCTGTTCGTGACCAGCCCTCGGCAAGACGAATTGCCGGGGAATCTGGATCTGCCGGTGTGGATGGTGGAGGGTGGAAGAGTGAGGGAGTCGTGACGCAAAAGAAACCCGAACCCACTTCCCTCGCGGACGCGCTGACCAGCTACCTCAAGCAGGCGGGTCTGGTTAAGCGGGTGCAGCAGGCCGGCATCATCGAGGAGTGGGCCGAGCTGGTGGGACCGCAGATCGCCATGGTGACGGCTCCGGAATCCGTTACCCCCGATGGAATCCTTCGGGTTCGCGTGGCGACGGCGCCCTGGGCCAGTGAGCTGAGTTTGATGTCGCCCAAGATTCTGGCTCGGCTGAATGCCGGCCGCTCAGGGCGAGTGAAGGAGATCCGGTGGGTGCCCGGTCAGATCCATCGGGGACCAGTGTAGGAGGTCGCCAGACGTCAGACGCTAGACCTCAAACGCCAGCTTCCCTGCTCGTTGCTGGGGACTGGTTACTGAGGACAGACACCAACCCCTAACCCAACGCACATGGCCAAAGAAGACAACGCTGTCCTCGCCGACAGACCTGATTACAAGGCCGAATCGATCCAGGTACTCAAGGGCCTGGAGGCAGTGCGCCGGCGCCCCGGTATGTACATCGGGTCGACCAGCGAGAACGGTCTTCATCACCTGGTGTATGAGGTGGTCGACAACTCGATCGACGAGGCTCTGGCGGGGCATTGTGACACTATCAACGTCACCATTCACGCTGACAACTCCATCACGGTGCAGGACAACGGGCGCGGTATCCCGGTGGACATGCATCCCACCGAGAAAAAGCCCGCGGTCGAAGTCGCCCTGACGATGCTGCACGCCGGCGGGAAGTTCGACAAGAGCAGCTACAAGGTATCGGGTGGACTCCATGGGGTCGGAGTCTCGGTCGTGAACGCGTTGAGCGAGCGGCTGGAGGTGATCGTCGATCGCGATGGACAGCGGCACCACATGGCCTTTGTGCGGGGCAAGACCACCAAGAAGCTCACCGTCATGGGCAAGGCCAAGGGCCGGGGGACCACGGTTCGGTTCAAACCCGATCCCGAGATCTTTACCGTGCTGGAGTTCCACTACACCACGCTGGCCGACCGCCTGCGGCAGCTCGCCTTCCTGAACCGCGGCATAACCATCACGATCAAGGACGAGCGGGAAGATCCGGCCAAGTCGGAGACGTTCTTTGCCAAGGGCGGGCTGATCCAGTTCGTGGAGTGGCTCAACCGGAACAAGAAGCCGCTGCACCCTAAGCCGATTTCCTTCACGGCGGTAAAGGACGACGTCGAAGTCGACCTCGCCCTCCAGTACGAGGACGGGTACAACGAGAACACCTTCACCTTCGTGAACAATATCAATACCCACGAGGGCGGCACCCACCTCACCGGGTTCAAGTCGGCCCTTACCCGCACCATCAACGACGTGGCCAAGCGAAGGGACTTCCTGAAGAAGGAAGGCTTCACCCTGTCGGGTGAGGATATTCGAGAGGGGCTCACCTGCGTGCTGCACGTCAAGGTGCGCGAGCCCCAGTTCGAGGGGCAGACCAAGACCAAGCTGGGCAACTCGGAGGTAGAGGGGATCGTCAAGGCGGTGGTGAACGAGTACCTGGGCAGCTACCTCGAAGAACATCCTCCGGTTGCCCGGAACATTATCGAGAAGGCAGTGAGCGCGGCCCGGGCACGGGAAGCTGCCCGCAAGGCTCGTGATCTCGTGCGCAAGAAATCGGGGCTCGAAAACGCCGTGTTGCCGGGCAAGCTGGCCGACTGCTCGATCGACGATCCCGCCGTCAGCGAGATCTACTTGGTGGAGGGCGACTCGGCCGGCGGCAGCGCCAAGCAGGGACGCGACCGCTCGTTCCAGGCCATCCTGCCCCTCCGCGGCAAGATCCTCAACGTCGAGCGCGCCCGGATCGACAAGATCCTCAGCAACGAGGA
>JAICPP010000004.1 GCA_025929805.1 Gemmatimonadales bacterium
GGCATCAAAGGGGCCTTGTCGGTGCGCGCCCGGTCGTCATTGCGGTGGGAGACATTGACCCCGAACGGGCCAGTGCGATGTTGGCCGGGGTATTCCGGGATCATGAAGCGTCCGGTTCTCTCGCGCTTGCGGATACAGTGGCCTGGCGTGACGGAACCGGCGATTCGGTCCGACTGGTTCGCCGCACGAAGGCCCAGGCAGCACTCGCCATGATCTTCCCCGGACCGCGCCGGCGCGATTCCGAGCGTCACGCTGCCGAGGTGTGGGCTGCGGTCGCCAGCGGACTGGGAGGCAGGATGTTTGAGGCCCTGCGCGATCGCCGGTCATTGGCGTACACCGTCCTGGCCTCCAGTTGGCAGAGGGGCCGGGCGGGCGCCCTGGTCAGTTACATCGCGACGTCACCGGAGCGCGAGGAGGAAGCGCGTGCGGCCATGCTCGAAGAGCTTCGAGCGTTCAGGGAGGAGCCGATCACTGAAAGCGAGCTGACCCAGGCGGTGAATTACCTGGCCGGACAGGCGGATGTCGCCCGTCAGAGTGCCGGCGCGCTTGCCGGGGAGATGTTGGAAGCCTGGCTGATTGGCAACGGGCTGGAAGATCTGGAAGATCCGGGGGCGGCCTTTCGGGCGGTGACTGCCGAGGCCGTGCTGGAGGTTGCCCGACGCAATCTGGATCCGTCTCGGAGGGCTGAGGGCGTCGTGCGGGGGACCGGCGTCAGGGAGCCAGTCGCCGACTGATCACGTCGATCCCCTTACCCACGTCGGCTGGAGCGCGCGCCACGATATCCACGAGACATACTCCTTCACCGGGCGCGCAGTGGAGCACAATGTGCCCCTCCAGACATAGCAGGGCCACTGCGATCTCGCCGGCTCCCTGCCGAGCCACGGGCGGCCCCAGACCCGGCATACCGACGGCACCCGCCGCGGCAACCACCAGTGCCGAGAGGCCATCAGTGTCTCGCAACCGCTCGGAGTTGATCGAGGTCAGCTCGACCAGATAGTGATTGAAGGTGGCGCTCACGAGTAACCCACTGATCACGCCCGAGCCGGAGAAGCGGCCACCGCTTCCCGGTAACCCTCTGGCACGCCCACGTCGAAAAAACGGGCCGAGCTGATGACTCCTGCCAAGGCCTCGCGGCGGGCGAGCCGCTGGAGAATCGGAACGTCATCCAACTCCTTTCCGGGGGCGAGCTCGCGACCGACTTCCTCGAACTCCCCCAGAATATCGCGCCCAAAGGCCATTCGGCCGATGGGAGTGACGGCTGCCTCCGCCCCAGCGGTGTCGAACCGTCCAGCACCCTTATCGGCGATGGCCACCACTCTCAGGCTTCCCTCCGGCGTTTTCCGGACCGCGGCCCGGCCGGTTGCTCCCTTCGTGCCTGCCTCTTTCCGTTGGACCTCCGCCAGGAGAACGGTGGCCAGGCCGGTCGCTCGGAAGCTCTCCAGAACCGCCGCGGTGGGGTTTGCTCCCTGAAAAAGATTGTCGGGGAGCACGGCAATAAAGGGAGAGCCGGCCAGATTGTCGCGGGCACGTAGGAGCGCGTCGCCCAGCCCCCGGGGGTGGTCCTGGGGAACGAACTCCAGTTCCAAGGGCCCCTGGTAGTTCCGGGCGACAGTCTCGAGCAGGGGTTTGTGAGGATTGGTGACGATGATGGCCCGGAGCAGTCCGGCGTCCGCAGCTTCGTCCAGCGTCCAGTACAAGATCGGCTTTAATCCTACCGGCAGCACTTCCTTGGGCAGCCAGCGGGTTATGGGCTGGAGGCGCGTGCCGAGCCCACCACAGGGGATAACCGCCGTGTCAAGGATCATGGAATGGTCGCCGGAACCGAGGAAGGAAGAGCCGCAGGACGGACCAGGGTATCTTGTACGCTCACGTTCGGCGAGGGAGCAGCGTGTCCGAAGCTAGTCCGGCTCGCGGAGGCGAGCAAGGCCGCATCCAGTTGACCGTAGCCGACCTGCTCAGCCTGATTCGGATCCCCCTGGCCGCGGCTTTTCTCCTGGTTTCACATAACGGATGGCGGCTCGCCATCGTGGGAGTCGCCGCGCTGACCGACCTGCTCGATGGACCGGTGGCACGGCGCCTGGGGAGCTCACCGTTCGGCGCCGTCATCGATCCGGTGGCGGACAAGCTCTTCATGGCCGCGGCCGTCGGCGTAGTCGCGTTCTCCGGGCGGCTCGAGATATACGAGATCGTGGGGGTGCTGTTGCGAGACATCGTGGCCACCGTTGCCTTTGCGGCCACGTTCATCTCTCATCAGCCAAGAGCGATACCGGCGCGATCCAGCGGGAAAGCGGTCACCGTCGCCCAGATCCTCACGTTAGTGGCCTTCCTGGTCGAGTCACCCTATCTCCGACCGATTGCATGGGCCACCACCGCCATCGCCATCATCGCGATCTGGGACTACTACCGGGTCGCGCCTCGCGCGCAAAGGCGCCTGGGACGGCGCGCATGACTGGGGAAACCAAGAGAGTCACGCTCAACTGGGTGCAGGACCTTCGCTTCGTGGGGGGCGAGCCCGGAGGGCCCCTAATCACGATCGATGGCGATAACGCGGAGGGCCCAGGGCCCATGGCGACCCTCCTGCTGGCTGCGGCTGCCTGTACCGGCTCCGATGTCGTGGACATTCTCAAGAAGATGCGAGTGCCATTCCGCGAGCTCACCCTAGAGGTGGCCGGCATCAGGCGGGAGGAGCACCCCCGCCGCTACGTGTCGATCCATCTGGACTATCGGATCGTCGGAACGGAGGAGGAGGCCAAGATCCGGCGGGCGATCGACCTCTCGCTGGAGAAGTACTGCTCGGTGGTCCATTCGCTCGCGCCCGATATAGTCGTGGCATATGGGTTGTCGCTGGCGTGAGCTGCTGGTCCTGGGCGCAACTCTCGGCGCAGGCAGACCGGTGGCGGCACAGCAGGTTCTGGAGTTGGGAGCGCAGGCGATCGGGACCTTTTCCGATCCGGTTCTGGCGGTCGCGGGGGGCTATGGTGCCGTACGAACCTCGGGACGAACCAGAATCTCAGCCGGGTTGAACGCGGGATTTGCCGACGGCGAGCTGGCGTGGCGAGGAGAGCTGCTGGGACACTTCCTGCTCAGTCCGGAGGAACGGCGGAAGCCCGGCTTCTATTTTGCCGCGGGGCTTGCCGGCGTTGAGGGTGCCGTCGGCCGGGGCTACCTGATCCTCACGCTCGGACTCGAGGCGCGGCCCCGAGCGGCCTCTGGGTGGGCGGTCGAGGCAGGGGTGGGTGGCGGATTTCGGGTGGCGCTGGCCTACCGATGGCGTCGATTTTCGGGTCTTGGCCCCTAATAACAACGCCCCGGAGGACACTCCGGGGCGTTTCAATAAAGCTCCTGCGGCTCAGGCTGCGCCGTACGTCACCGGCTCGCCTCGCCGAACCGGCTGGCAGTAGCGTTCACCGAGCGTGCGGAGCTGCGCCAGTTCCTCCTCTTCCAAGTCCTCGTACCGCTCAGCGATGTACCCCATGGTGTCGTCGAACCAATCCTTCTGGTGCTCGGGTAGCGCATCGATGACACCGCAGCGGAGGATATGGCTGAACAGCTCGTCGCGGGCCTGGGCGAAGGAAACTGCCTCCAAAGAACTACCGGTTTTCCTCTTGCTCATTCACCATCCTTATAGGAACCAGACAGAGACTTCTGCCCGGCAAGATAACCGATTGCACTAATTGGTGCAAAGAAGAGTCATTATCTTTCCGAGCCCGAATAGCATGAACTTGACCGAGGATGAGAGCATCCTCGAGGTGGCCATGGCAGAGCATGACGAGGTGTACGGTGAAGAGCGCGCCCAGCGACTGGCGGCTCTGCTCCGCTCCCTGGCAGCCCGGATCCAGGAGCTGGACCGCTCGGGCCAACTGCTCCGGGGGGGACCGGAGCTGTTGCGCCTCATGGGCGATGCCCGGAGCGAGCTGTTTCACTATGAAGTACGCAGTACCTACGACACCCCGGAAATCGCCGACAATAGGCGGATTGTGGAGGAGGCCCAGCGCCAGGATTCCTTTCTCCCTGATGACCCTGAGGACGACGAGCCATGGCGGCGACACAAGCCGGAGTGAAGCGGTTTTACGTCATATTTGCCGTTCTGGCACTGGGGGGCCTGGGAGTGTTGGGCTACCTGCTCCTCAAGCCCAGCACGGTCAGTATTCCGGCGAACGTGGCGATTCAGGTGTCGGACACGTCCGGTTTCCGGGGATACGTGAAGGGCACACCCGACGCTCCGGTAGAGATCACCGAGTTCGCTGACTATCAGTGCCCGTTCTGTCAAACATTCGCCACCCTGCAGATGCCTACCATCGAGGAGCGGCTGATCGAGACCGGCCGGGTCCGCTGGCGCTACCGCGACTTTCCGTTACAGCAGCACCAATTCGCCCGGTTGGCCGCACACTCCGCCGCGTGCGCGGACGAGCAGGGGAAGTACTGGGACCAGCACCAGCGTATCTATGAAGGTCAGTCGGAGTGGGCCCCCGCGCGGGACGCAGGGCCGATCTTCCGCAACTACGCCAGGGCGGCGGGCCTCGATATGAACCGCTATGATGTCTGCATGAAAGCGGGGAAGTACGCCGGACGGATCCAGGCCAGCTACAACGAGGGGGTTCGGCTTGGAGTCAGCTCGACTCCCACTCTACTGGTCAGCGGCCGGCTATATCGCGGCCGCTTCGACTCGGATGCCATAATCAAATTGGTGGATTCACTGGCTCCACGCCGCAAATGATCTATCGCATGAGCGCGGCATTGTTGAGCCTCATCGGGCTCTTCGTCTCCGCGTATCTCTATCTCTACAAGATGGGACGGATCGGTTCCCTGGCGTGCGGCTCGGGCGGGTGCGAGACCGTCCAGCTGAGTCAGTGGAGCCGATTTGCCGGGCTGGAGGTGGCGCTCATAGGCGTAGCCGGATATGCCGGCCTGCTGCTGGTGAGCCTGGCAGCGCTGCAACCGGGTCTTGCGGCCCGGCGGTGGCCTACCCGGGTGCTGGTTGTTCTAGCCGGCCTCGGTGTCGGATTTACCATATACCTGACATATCTCGAGCTGTTTGTCATCAACGCGATATGCCGCTGGTGCGTCGCGTCGGCCGTGATCATCGTATCAATTCTGATCGTCGCCTTGCTCGACCAGCGCAGGTTTTCCCGGATCGAGGCCTCGTAGGTGGCCGACACGCCAAAGGCACCAACCGGTAAACGGCTCAGCATCCTGGCCTTAGGGGCTCTTGGGGTAGTGTACGGGGACATCGGGACCAGCCCGCTGTACGCCTTCAAGGAATGCTTCTTTGGACCCCATCCGTTTGCCGTCACTACGGCGAATGTGCTGGGCATCCTGTCGCTGATCTTCTGGTCACTCAACTTCGTGGTCACGTTCAAGTACCTCTCCATGGTTATGCGGGCGGACAACCGCGGAGAGGGTGGGATTCTCGCGCTGCTGGCGCTGGTGCGGCCGAGCGGGCCGCTGACAGGCACCGGGCGGCTGCTTATAGCTACCGGGTTATTCGGCGCCGCCCTGCTGTACGGTGATGGAATCATCACTCCGGCCATTTCCGTGCTGGGTGCCATCGAGGGGCTCAGCGTAGCAACCCCCGCCCTGGAACGCTGGGTCGTGCCCCTCGCCTTCGTCATCATCCTGGCTCTGTTTGCATTCCAGCGTTCCGGCACGGCGCGGGTCGGCGCCGTATTCGGACCAGTGACCGCGGTCTGGTTCATCTGTCTGGCACTTCTGGGCATTCTGGGCATCAGCAGGGAGCCCGACGTTCTGCGCGCGCTCGACCCCCGCTGGGCAGTGGAGTTCTTTTTCCGGGAAGGTCTCACCGGCATCACCGTCTTGTCTGCCGTGATCCTGGTGGTCACGGGGGGAGAGGCTCTTTACGCCGATATGGGCCACTTCGGCCGGAGGCCGATTCGCCTGGCCTGGTTCGTCGTCGTACTTCCGGCCCTGGTGCTCAACTACTTCGGTCAGGGCGCGCTGCTCCTCAACAACCCCGCTGCGGCACGCAACCCCTTTTACGCTCTGGTTCCCTCCTGGGCACTCTACCCCATGGTTGCTGTGGCCACGGCCGCGGCGGTGGTAGCCTCCCAGGCCCTGATCTCCGGCGCATTCTCGCTGACTCGGCAGGCGGTCCAGCTCGGCTACAGCCCACGAATGAAGATCATCCACACCTCGAGCAGCACCATCGGGCAGATCTACATCCCAACCGTCAATAACCTGATGATGATCGCCTGTCTGGGCCTGGTGGTGGTCTTTCAGAGCGCGAGCGCCCTGGCCCTGACGTATGGGGTGGCCCTGTCCCTGACCATGACGATCACGACCATTCTGTTCGCCATCGTCATGCGCCAGCGCTGGGGATGGAGTCCGTGGAAGGTGGCCGCGATCACCACGCTTTTCCTCTCGGTGGACCTGGCCTTTGTGGCAGCAAACATGTTGAAGGTGCCTTACGGCGGATGGTTCCCCCTTCTGGTGGCCGGGGGAGTGTACATCCTGATGTCGACCTGGAAGAAGGGCCGGGTACGGCTGTCGAGTCTGGTTCGAGAAAACACGCTTCCCATGGACCTCTTCCTCGGCGATATCCGGCGCCACCAGCCCCATCGGGTTCCCGGCACAGCCGTCTTCATGACCTCGGATCCGGAGGGGGCTCCCCCGGTGCTGCTACATCACCTCAAGCACAACAAAGTGCTGCATGAGAAGGTCATGGTGATGTCGGTTCAGACGGAGGAGATCCCGCAGGTGGCTGAACGCGAGCGGGTGAAATGCCGGGAGCTAGGAGAAGGTTTCTATCAGGTGGTGGCGCGTTACGGGTTCATGGAGACCCCGGATGTGCCCGAGGTGCTCCGGGCGCTGGGACGGGCCGAGGCAAACGGGAAACCGGTGGCCGTGACGCTGGCGAACACCACCTTTTATCTCGGGCGGGAGACGCTCATCGCAATGCCCAGCCCCAAGCGCAAGCCGGGAGCCGACGGAGCACCAGAAGGCAGACGGATGAGCCGGTGGCGGAAGAAGCTGTTCATTCTCATGACCCGAAATGCCCAATCGGCCACCGCCTACTTCGGGCTCCCACCCAACCGGGTGGTTGAACTGGGAGCTCAGATACAGTTCTAGCTACTCCAAGTTCCCGACTTCTAGCTGCTAGCTCTCTTTTTCCTCATACATCTCTTTCAACCGATTCACCACCGCCGGGTCGGCGAGCGTCGTGGTGTCACCGAGCGTCCGGCCCTCGGCGATGTCCTTGAGCAGCCGCCGCATGATCTTTCCGCTGCGGGTCTTGGGGAGGTCGGCCGAAAAAAGGATGTCGTCCGGCCGGGCGATGGCTCCGATCTTCTTGACCACGTGGTCCTTGAGATCGTCCTTCAGACCGGGGCTCGCCTGCTTCCCATCCTTGAGGGTCACGAACGCTGCCAGAGCCTGACCCTTCAAGTCGTGTGACCGGCCGACCACCGCGGCCTCTGCTACCGCGGGATGATCCACCAGCGCGCTCTCCACCTCCATGGTGCCAATGCGATGGCCCGCGACGTTCAACACATCATCCACCCGGCCCAGGATCCACCAGTATCCGGCTTCATCGAGCTTGGCTCCATCGCCGGCAAAGTAGCGGCCCGGAAAGCGACTCCAGTACGTCTGCTGGTAACGCTCATCGTCCCCGTAAATGGTGCGGAGCATGCCGGGCCAGGGTTGCGTGATGGTCAGAAATCCGCCGCCTTTCTCCAGCCGCTTTCCATTCGCATCAACCAGCTCGGCTGAGATGCCAGGAAACGGTACGGTTGCAGAGCCGGGCGTGGTGGTGGTCACGCCCGGCAAGGGTGTGATCATGATCCCGCCCGTTTCGGTCTGCCACCAGGTGTCGACAATGGGGCAGCGCCCCCCCCCGATGTGCTCGTGGTACCAGATCCAGGCCTCGGGATTAATGGGCTCACCGACGGTTCCGAGCAACCGCAACGTCGAGAGATCGTGCCGGGACGGGTGCTCGGGACCCCACTTCATGAACGCCCGAATGGCGGTGGGCGCCGTGTACATCACCGTCACGCCGTAGGTCTCGACGATGCTCCAGAAACGGTCCCGCTCGGGCCAGTCCGGTGCCCCTTCGTACATGACGACCGTGGCGCCATTGGCGAGCGGACCGTACACCACGTACGAATGGCCGGTGACCCAGCCGATGTCCGCGGTGCACCAGAACACGTCCTCTTCCCGCAAATCGAAAACGTAGCGAGTCGTCGCGGCCACGTGAGTGAGAAAACCTCCCGTCGTGTGAACAATGCCCTTGGGCTTTCCGGTCGTTCCCGAGGTATAGAGGATGAACAGCATGTCCTCGGAGTCCATGGCTTCGGGCTCGGATTCGGTCGAGACGGGTTGCAGCAGTCGGTGCCACCAGTGATCGCGCCCCTCCTCCATGGCTGCAAACGCCTCCTCTCCGACCCTGCGTACCACGATGCAGTGCTTGACCGAGGGACAGTGGGCCAGAGCCTCGTCGGCAAACCGCTTGAGAGGCAGCACCTGGCCTCGGCGGTAGCCGCCGTCGGCCGTGATCACTGCAACGGCTTGCGCGTCGTTGATGCGGTCACGCAGCGACTCGGCGGAGAAGCCTCCAAATACAACCGAGTGCACCGCGCCGATACGGGCACATGCCAGCATGGCGATGACGGCTTCTGGAATCATCGGGAGGTAGATCGCTACCCGGTCACCCCGGCGAATGCCCAGCGCTTTGAGGGCATTCGCGCAGCGGCGCACCTCACGAGCCAGGTCCCAATAAGTCAGCACCCGGCGGTCACCCGGCTCGCCTTCCCAGATGATGGCCGCTTTGTTCCGCCGCGGCCCGGCAATGTGTCGGTCCAGGCAGTTGCTCGCCGCGTTGAGTTTGCCATCTACGAACCACCGCGCGTGAGGCGGCTTCCAGTCGAGCACGCGATTCCAGGGCGACATCCAGTCGAGTGCGCGGGCCTGCTCTTCCCAGAAGCGTTTCCAGTCGCGCCCCGCATCGTACAGCGCAGTGGTAGCAGCTGCCCGGGCCGCGAACGCACGCGGTGGCGGGAAGCGTCGTTGCTCGGAGAGCAGGGTATCGATCTGATCTTTCATGGTTGCGAGGGTGAGAGTCAGCCAAAAACCTAAGGGAGCGAGGCGAATGGTGTAAGAGCGACGCACTGCACACCCGCTACTTTTGCAGTAGTCTGCCGCGGAGTGCGGCGTGCGACAGCAATGCAATTGTTGGTATCAGTCTTCCCAAGAGATTGCGAATCCATGGCTTCTCCTCGGTGGCACCAGTCTCGCCTTTTTGCCAGCCGAGGGCGCGCGGCGTAAGCGGCCAAGCGCAAATCCGCCCGATAAGAGCACACCCGGAGTGATTCGGGGCCGCAAAACTAGAGGTCTCACCTGGTCCGCTGGTTGAGATAGCTCGGTGCCGAAGGAGGATCCATGAGGTCGCCGCACGACGCAGAGCGCGGCATGGTAGCACCGGAGACGCTGGGAC
The DNA here is from genome assembly GCA_025929805.1 of Gemmatimonadales bacterium. GTDB lineage: Bacteria > Gemmatimonadota > Gemmatimonadetes > Gemmatimonadales > GWC2-71-9 > CAVVWJ01. The sequence goes on from JAICPP010000004.1 coordinate 9,446, forward strand.
TCGATACTCGAGTCGAAATCCGAAAGACGGCAATCCGGCTGCTGGAGGAAATGCCCGAGGGTGTGGGTCGTCTGGTGATCGACCTCGCCCGCACCCGCCAAGTGGACTCGGCCGGGCTCGGTGCTCTGATGCTCATTCAGCGTCGGGCCGCGGAGCGGCGCCAGGTGGTCGTTCTCCGCAATGCCAGCGAAGAGATCCGGTTTCTTCTGGTCCTCACCAAGCTGGACGATCTCTTCCAGCTCGAGTCACCCGTGGTCAATTAGGGCGGTTAAGGTAGCCTCGTCTCGCTGTCCTCGCCCTCGGGCGGAACGGCGGTACGTTCTCGCCGTTCTACCCGCTTACCCGCTTACCCGCCCTTACCGCCTGCCAGTGGACGGTTTCACCGCAATTGGTTAGTGTATCTCGCGAGGGTCCCCCATCCTCCTCTCCCGGTGCCGCCGGCCCGGCCACAGGGGTGTACTGAATGACCACGGGAAAACGTCGCCGACGCGTCCTGATTGTCGAGGACGAACCGGCGCTTCGGTTGAGCTACGAGCGGGCGTTCAATCCACGATACGATCTGGTGTTCGCTTCCACCGGGGCTGAGGCACTCCAACAACTCGAGCAGCACAAGCCGGATGTAGCGGTGTTGGACATGCGCCTGCCCGACACCGATGGCGTCGATCTCCTGCGGCGAATCCGACAAAGTCAGCCCGAGCTCCCCGTCATCATCACCACCGCCTACATGAGCATAGAGCCTCAGCTCAAGGTGCTCGATCTCCCCCACTCTGGATACATCGTCAAACCGTTCCGCCTCGACGAGCTCGGCGCGCGGATCGATGCCGTCTCATGACGGTGTAGCACTGATTGAAGCCCGCGGACTGCAGCGCTCCTACGGGCGAGTCCGCATACTGCGTGGCGTAGACCTATCGCTTTCTCCCGGGGAAGCTCTCGCGATCATCGGTCCCAATGGCGCGGGCAAGACAACCCTTCTCCGCCTGCTGTCCGGCTTGCTGCGGCCGGACGCAGGGGAGATCCGTGTTCTGGGAGAGAAGCTGACCCCGGGCGCGCACGACACCCGCAAGGCAATCGGGCTGCTTTCCCACCAATCACTGCTGTACGACGACCTCACGCTGCGAGAGAACCTCGCGTTTGCGGCCCGTCTATATGGCCTGGGCCAGCCTGGTCGGACGGCGGAGGACGCGCTCCGGTCCGCTGGGATGATCGACCGAGGCGCCGAGCTGCCCCGGCGACTCAGCCGCGGGCTGCTCCAGCGGGCTGCACTCGCCCGCGCCCTGCTGCACTCGCCGTCGGTGATTCTGCTGGATGAGCCCTTTACTGCGTTGGATGCGGCGGCCGCCGAGCGGCTCCGTGCGGATCTCCGGAGCCGGCTTGCGGGAGGGGCCGCTATCGTGGTGGTGACCCACCAGCTGGGGGACGTTTGGGAACTGGCCACCCGGGTAGCTGTGTTGATCAGGGGCCAGTGGGCCGCCGACGAGCCACGCTCAGAGTCAGTGGATGCTTTTCTGGGGCGGTACCGGGCCATGACCGATGGCTAGGGCCATTCGACTCGTTCTCGCCGTTGCTGCCAAGGACATCCGGGCGGAGCTTCGAAGCAGGACTGCGCTGCTTTCTGCTCTGGTCTTCGCCGCCCTGGTGCTGGTGGTCTTCAACTTTGCCCGGGATCCGACCGCGCTCGCCGCGGCAACCCTTGCGCCCAGCGTGCTGTGGGTGACTTTCGCCCTGGCAGCCATGGTGGCGATGAACCGGGCATTTACCGTCGAGCGGGAGAACTCGGCGCTGGATGGATTGTTGCTCGCCCCGGTGTCGCGCGAGGCGCTCTTTCTGGGCAAGCTGCTGGCCAATCTGGCATTCGTCGGGACCGTGGAGCTGGTCACCCTGCCACTGTTCACGTTGTTCTTCAACGTCAGTTTGTGGCCCCACCTCCCGGGTATACTGGGAGTGACCGCGCTGGCTACTATCGGCTTTGTGGCTGTGGGAACGATTTTCAGTGCCATGGCGGTGCGCACCAGGTTTGCCGAGCTGATGTTGCCGGTTCTCCTGTTACCGTTCATGGTGCCGCCGCTCATTGGGGCGGTGCAGGTGACATCGCGGCTCTTGGCCGACCGTCCATTGAGTGAGATGTGGGGTTGGCTTAGGTTACTCGCCCTCTATGACATCGTTTTCGTCACCCTCTGTACTCTGGCGTTTTCCGCCGTAGTCGACGAGTGAGCCAAGCCCGGATCCCGTCAGTGGGACCCGCCCGGATCGTCCGGCGCGGCCTGATCATGAGCGTCGTCGGGCTGGTGGGTCTGGCCGCGGTCTACGTGCTCGCACTGGGCTACACCCCGGTTGAGGCGCGTCAGGGTCTGGCCCAGAAGATCTTCTATTTGCACGTGCCTTCCGCCTGGAGTGCGCTGCTGGCATTTTCGCTGGTTGGTATTGCCAGTGCGCTCTATCTCTGGCTTCACGATCAGCGGCTCGACCGTTTTGCCGCGGCCTCAGCCGAGGTAGGCGTCGCGTTCAGCCTGGTGATGCTGACCACCGGCCCCATCTGGGCTAAGCCGATATGGGGCACCTGGTGGACCTGGGATGCTCGCCTGACGCTCACCCTGTTCCTCTTCTTTCTGTTCATCGGCTACCTGGCACTCCGGGCGGCGGTACACGACCGGGCGGAGCGGGCCCGCTTCAGCGCAGTGGTCGGGATTCTCGGAATGCTACTGGTCCCCTTCATCCATCTGAGCGTTTACCTCTTTCGCACGCTCCACCCGCAACCGATCGTGCTCAAACCCAGCGAGCCATCGTTGCCGCCCGAAATGCTCCGGACGTTGCTGGTCGCCACTGTGGTATTCACGCTGCTGTATCTCGGGCTGGTTACTACCCGATACGGTCTGGCTCTGGCCGATGATGCGCGGGAGGAGGCCCATGATAGCGCCTGAGACGCCGCAGAACGGCGAGTACCTCGTTGCCGCTTACCTAGTCACGCCGGTGATTCTGGTAGGGTACCTGGGCCTGCTGTGGCGTAGGGCAAGAGCAAGTGTAAGCGGGGAAAGAAAAACGTGAGCGCTTTTTGTGAGGCCTAGTCGGTTTGCCTGCGCCGCTGGGGAGTGCGGGGCAACAAGACGTACTCCCACAACAGCGCGGCCAATATCCCGCCCAGGATCGGCCCGACCCAATAGACCAGGTGCCCCACCCATTCGCCGGCTACCAGCGCCGGGCCGAAAGCCCGCGCTGGATTCATGGCGGCACCGGTAAGCGGTCCTCCCACCAGGATATCAAACAACAGCACGAGACCTATCCCGAAGCCGCCCACCCGGGGGGCGTCAGGGGAAACGGCAGTTCCGAACACCGCGGTAACCAGGAAAAACGTCAGGACCAGCTCGATACCGATTGCCTGACCCAGCGACACCGAGCTGGCGATCACGGGAACGCCTAGCATAGCAGTGCGGACGGCATTGGCCGGAAACAGCAGCTTGACCAGAACAGCGGCGAGCGCCGCCGCGGCCAGCTGAGTAAGAATGTATGCCCCTGCCGAGGCGAGATCGATGCGTCGGACCACCAGGAGCGCCAGGGTTACGGCAGGGTTCAGGTGGCCACCCGAGATGGTCATCGTAACGGTGACCATGACCGAGAGAACGATGGCATGCGCGAGTGCGATTCCCAGCAGTCCTATCCCGCTGTTGGGAAATCCGCCGTTCACCACTACGACGGCGGCACCCACGAAAACCAGACCGAACGTACCGAGCGCCTCTGCGGTCAACCGGCGTGTCAGAGAAGGCATTGCCCTCTTCCTTTATATAGATGACGGTGCTGGAGTCCTGACCCGCCCGTCCCGATCCAGGCGGTACGCCTGCCCCCTCGCGCGGCCCGGGCAAGCTCGGAGCGTAGTGAAGGGTCAAACTTTCCGAAAGAGGAGCGCCGCGTTGATGCCGCCAAACCCGAATGAGTTGCTGAGCAGGTAATCGGGCGCGAGCTCGAGCCCGTCGGCGGCGACATGGGTCAGATCACAGGCTGGATCCGGTGAGTGCAGGTTGACGGTAGGGGGGACCCAACCCCGCCGGCTGGCGAGGGCACAGATGGCAGCCTCGATGGCGCCGCTCGCTCCCAGGGCATGGCCGTAATAGCCCTTGGTCCCGCTGAAAGCCAGTCGGTAGGCATGATTCCCGAAGACCTGCTTGATCGAGGCCGTCTCGGTTGGATCGTTGAGCGGCGTCGAAGACCCGTGAGCATTGATGTACCCGATCTCGTGTGGCGCTACCCGGGCTTCCGCGAGCGCATTCCGCATGCACCGCGCGGCCTGGCTCCCGTCGGGCCTGGGCGCCGTCATGTGATAAGCATCATTGGTAAGCCCGAAGCCGCACACCTCCGCGTACATCGGCGCCCCCCGTGCAACCGCTCGGCCTCGCTCCTCGAGCACCAGGACCGCAGCCCCTTCGGCCATGACGAACCCATCGCGCCCCTGGTCAAAAGGCCGACTGGCATGGGCAGGATCGTCGTTTCGGGTACTCATGGCCCGGATGATGGAGAATGCACCAAAGCAGAGTGGCGCCAACGGTGCCTCCGCTCCCCCGGCCACCATAACGTCGGCTTCACCCCGCGCGATGGCGCGAAAGCCTTCACCGATGGCAATGGCCCCCGACGCACAGCTCATTCCATTGGTCGAGTTTGGACCGGTGAATCCAAATTCGATCGCGATGTTGCAGCTGGCGGCTCCCGCAAAAACGGTAAGGGCAAGGGTCGGATCAACTGCCCGGGGTCCTCCACTGATGAAGTGGCGGTACTGTCCCTCGCCATAAGCCACTCCGCCCAGCGCGGTTCCCATGGTTGCGCCGATGCGGTCGGGATCTTCCCGGGCGGGATCGAGTCCCGCGTCGGCGAGGGCCATACGGCTTGCAGCCACGCTGAACTGGGAAAACCGGTCGAGCCGCCTGGCCCTCCGCTCCTCCATATGGTCGGCTGGGGAAAAGTCAGGCACCTCGCCGGCAATGCGCGACTTGAACATGGAGGGATCGAATCGGGTGATGCAACGAATAGCGGACTCCCGGCGCATGAGCCCATCCCAGAGCCCCTCAACGCCGAGTCCAATCGGAGTGATAGCGCCAATGCCGGTGATCACGACTCTCCGGTGTGCGTTCATGGCCCCGCCCTTCGACGGAACGGAATCCCACCCCCAGCCGCTCCACACCGGCGGAACGGCGGAAGGACCCTAGTGCATAATGGGGCAGCAGCAGTGCACTTCCGCAGGTTGTTTTCTGGCAAATGATCTTCCGTTCAGTCTGTTACCTCGTCCACACGTACCGCCGTACTGGCGCACGACCTTACTGCGTTACCGCCTCTTCTACATACCGCTTAATCCCCGCGAGAGTGCGCGACGCAATGCCGTGAACGAACACCGGGCCAATGATCCACTCGGCGGCCGCGGCTCCCACCAGCGGCCAGGAGGGTCCGGACCACTGGTGCACGATGGTCACCTCTGTCCCACCCGCCAAGGGCTCGAGCCGCCACACGACGTCCATGCCGGTCGTGATACCTCGTACGTGGCGATAGTGCACTTGTGCGGATGGCAGATCCACAACCATCTCGGACACCCACCAGGTGGGATACCGGAGTCGGCCGAACGGCCGCCAGGCAGCCATCTCGACCAGTGCCTCGGTGCCTCGGCGCTCCAGCGTGCGCACCCAGCGATAGTGGCTGAGAATCGCGGGCCAATGCTCGACCTCCATCGCCACGCGAAAGACCGGCTCGATCGCCGCCTTCATGTGGATTCTGTCAACGGTTTGCATCAGCCCGCGCCTGGTAGCCAGGTGGCCACCAACCGGAAACCGTGTCTCTGGCTGACCTTCCCCTCCACGCCGGCGAGCTCCATGAAATGGAGCAACTCCCCGCGGCTGAATCCACGGCGTAGGGAGGTTACTCCATCCATCAGCGTCACCGGGTCGAAGCCGAGGAGCCGCGCCCCGCACCAGAACGAGGGGGCAGCCAGCGCGTGGCGCCGGAGGTCTGCGACGACCACCGCGCGGCGGGCGAGCCGGTCACAGGTGCGGAACAGTTGCACGACCGATTTGGGATCGAGGTGGTGGGCCACTTGGCTCACCAGTACGATGTCGACGCCCTTCTCGCGAATAGGCGGTGTTCCGGCGCAGGCCACCGTAGTGGCCAGCCCGCCGGCTCTTGCGAGGGCGGCTGCCGCACGGTTGAGCTCCAGCCCGACCGGCACGATGCGAATGCCCAGTCGCATGCCCCACCGTACTGCCACCCGAGGCAGATCCCCCATCCCCGTGCCGATATCGAGAAGAGACAAGACCTGGCCGGAGGGCAGCCGCCCCAGCGCTTGAGCTAAGCCGAAACGCACCGCGGCAGCCCCACCGAACCATCGATTGGCCCGCGCGATGTTGCGCAAGGACTGGGTGACTATGGCGGGATCGGCCCCGGGGTCATCCAGCAACTCCGTACCGATGGAGCTGATCGACAGATGGACCATGACTATTCCAGAGCGGCGTATCCGCCGCGGTAGTAGAGCAAAGGACGTCCCTTGCTGGTGGTTCCCCCCACGACCCGCCCCACCACGATCGTATGATCCCCGCCGGGATACTCGGCATAGCGCTGACACTCGATATGGGCCAGCGCGCCGCCCAGCAGGATGAGACCATCAGGAGTCAGGTGATAGCCGATGCCGTCGAAACGATCCTCGTGCCGGTCGGCAAAACGCCGCGCCAGAGTCTCCTGGGTGCTGGAAAGCACGTTGATCACAAACTGCTTCACCTTCAGGATGGCCCCGTGCATTTCAGCCTCGTGTTCCACGCACACGGATAGGAGAGGGGGATACAGTGAAACGGAGGCGAGACTGTTGGCGGTCATGCCCAGCAATCGTCCGTCCACTGCGGTTACCGTGATGATGGTGACCCCGGTGGCAAACCGCCCCATAAGCTGGCGGAACTGCGCGGCATCGACCTCGGCGGCGCTCAGAACACCATCCGGGCTATGAAAGCGGGATGCAGCATTGCACGGATGGGGACATAGCCTCCCGCGACGCCAATAGCCGTATGAGCCATATCCCCATGTTGGCCGAGCCGGGACACACTCCGGTCGAAGAGCCGTGGGAAATACATCAGATAGCGGGTGATTCGTTCCATGATCCATTTACCAGCAAATACTTCCCGGCGCCGGCGCTGATATTGCCGGAGACCATGAGTCGCCAGGTCAGAGTCGCTCAAGGCAGGAATCATCGTTTCCGCCACCAATTCCGCTCCCCGCAGCGCGCTGTAGATCCCATCGCCGGTCACCGGATCGAAGAAATCGGCGGCGTCGCCCACCAGCAGGCTCCCAGGGGCCACGACCCGGTGTGACCACGCTGCAAAAGGGCCCGTCACCAGGACCGGGCGCACGATCCGTCCCGCTCTCACCCGCTGATAGACCGTGGGGAACTCCTGGAGGGCCTCCCAGAAGAATTCTTCCGACCGTCCCCGAGCGGCCACTGCGTGCTCGGATGGTACCACAACCGCGACGTTGGTCTGCTGGTTCTCTACTCTATTGAGTCCGACATAGCTGGTCAGCCCGAAATGGAGCTCGGCGGATGACCCAACGCTGGGAACGCCGGCTAAATGGGCAACGAACGCGATTCGCCGAGGGCTGCCGTGGGTGCGCTTGCCCAGCCGGCGGGCTACTATCGACCGCAGGCCATCGGCTCCCACGGTAAGCCGGGCTTTGATCGGGCGTCGCTGGCCGGTTGGATCCCGAATGATGGCGCCGTGGACACCACTCTGATCGATGAGCAGCTCCTCCACCGACGTTCGCTCGAGTACCCGGGCGCCCGCCGCTCTGGCAGCTCTCACCAGCTCATTGTCCAGGATCCGACGGGACACTGAAAGGCCGGTTGCCCGGTAGGGCCTATGCCCAGCCTGGCTGAAGACACCGTGGGCCGTGGCACCGTGTGCAGCGGTGAGTTTCATGCCCTCGAGGGCAGCGGCGCCGGCGTTCTCGATCGCCTCTACCACGCCCAGCCGAGCCAGGACCCGCACCGCCTCAGGACTCATGTACTCGGCGCAGGGCTTCTCCCGGGGAAACGCCGCCCGGTCGGTCGCGAGCACCGAGAGCCCTCCCCGGGCCAGGAGCGCGGCCGTGGCACTCCCGGCAGGCCCGGAGCCGGCCACCAACACGTCCACTTCGCGCGGCAGGTCAGTCAAGCCACCACCAGAGTACCCATGCTGCACAACAGGAAAGCGCGGTGGCCGCGAAGTTCACTCCATCGTTGGACAGCCAGGCCCATCCCGCTTTCCACTCCGTTGGAGTCCCGCACCGATGCACCCGCCATTCACTCGGTTCACCGCACTGAGGACAGTAAAAGCGGCCCTGGAGGACGCCGCCCATTGCGGAATCCACCAGCATGCCGAGGAAACCTATCAGCGTTCCGACCGGCAAGAGCAGCGTACTACCGCTTGCGACGGCTCCGGCGCCCGCAACGAGGGCTCCTCCTATCACCGCTCCTCCACAGCCGGCCGCAGTGACACCGCCACTAGTACCGGGAGCCACCTGCTTGCCCGACCAGAGCAATCGGGGCGGAACCCGGCTGTAGGCTCCCATGGAAGTAGCCCAGGTGTCGGCTGCGGCAGTGGCGAGTCCGGCGGTCACCAGCCAGAGCTTCAGATCGAGATCGGCTGCCATGACAGCTGCCACCGCTGCCGGCCCGCCGTTGGCGTACACCTGCCAGGCGTCGCGCCGGTTCCCCTTGGCGTCTACCCCAGGGTAATCGGTTCGTGGTCCCAGGCGTGAAACGAGATTGCTGCACACAAAAAACGCGGCCAGAACCGCGCCGCCTTCCCATCCCGCGCCATGGAGGATGAGCAGACCTATGGTCCATGCCGCTGCTGTGCCGGATTTCGAGAGGGTGCCCGCCCACCAGGCGATTGCTGCGACACCCGCGCTGACCAAGGCTGCCAGCGGGAGTGACGGCGGGGTCAGTGGTCCTCCGCCTCCGCCCGCAGCAGGGCCAGGATTCGAGCCCGCAGCTTCCCGGGGCAGGTTTCCCGGCTGGCCCGAGTCTCCAGCATGATCAAGAAGTTCTCCTCGAAGCGGGCATGCTCGAAGCACTCGCGGCAGCGCTCGATGTGCTGGCGAACCTCGACCATCAACTCAGGCGTGAGCTCCCGCTTGAGGTAGTCGTCCAGATTTGTCATCGCCTTCACGCAGTCCACGCCGCTCATGCCGGGCTCTCCCTCGGCTGGATGTAACCCATCTCGACCGCATGGGAGTAGAGATCAGCCTGCAGCTGCCTGCGGGCCCGAAAAAGACGCGACTTCACGGTTCCTACCGGAATATCCAACGCCTCCGCGATCTCGGCGTAGCGCATGCCTTCCACGTCGCTCAAGACCAGAACTTCTCGAAACTCCGTAGGCAAGCGGTCGATGGCCTCGATGACCTTGGCATCCACGATCTGGGCGAAAAAGGTGCCTTCCGGATCGACTTCCTGTATCGCGCGATCGAGGGCGTGCGGCTCGATCGCCTCCAGGTCCATTGCAATCGGCTCGTGCTTCCGGCGGCGGTAGTCATTGATGAAAGTGTTGCGGAGGATGGTGAGGAGCCAACCTTTAGCATTGGTGCCTGGCCGATACTGCCTCCAGGAGCGGTAAGCCTTGAGCATGGTGTCCTGTACCAGATCCTCGGCCTGGCTGGCATCTCCGGTGAGCCGCAGGGCGACGCGGTACAGCGCGTCCAGGTGGGGGAGGGCTTCATCATCGAACGTGCGCCCGGCGGCAGAAGGCTCGGCCATGACGGGAATGTAGCCCCCGAAAAGCAGCGCGAGCACCCCCTGGCTGGTGGCCGACTGGCGGGCTATGTTCCGCGCCGAACCCGTGCCCAAGCCCACCGTTCCCGCCCTCATCCCACTCAGCCTGCTCGAGGCCATCAGAAACCTCGATACCCCAGTCGAGGATGGGCTCGATGAGCTCGCCGAAGAAATCATGGTTCGCCGGCTCGGCCTGAGTCCTACGGTCGCCGCCCAGATTCAGCGGTATCGCCAGGCCGCCGAGCGGGGTGGCTCCGTGGACTTGGACGAGACGGTCTCGGTGCTGCGGCTGGTCGGCCGGCGGGGCGATGCTGCTCTGGTGTTCGCCGATGCCGGACGACGGGCCGCCCGTTATGCCGCGCAAAATCGGGGGCGCTCCTCCCGTACTCTGGTCAGGGTCACTCCCGGCCGGGTGGCTCGCCGGCTGGCGCTCCGCACTGCTGCGCTGCTAGCCCGCAACTTCTTCGATGGCGAGCTCAAGGCGCAGTCCCAAGGGGTCGATGTCCGGATGCGCGCTCCGCTCTCTATTGAAGCGCTTCCCACCGGCGAGGCATGCGTCTTCTACGGCTCGGCGTATCAGGAGTTGCTTCGGTTGCTGACCGGCTTTGAGGGCGCTCTGCTGCACGAGCGCTGCCGGGCCCGGGGCGAGGAAGCGTGTGTGTGGCGCACGGCAGTCGCGGAAGTCTACGAGTGATCGACCAGGCCGAGCTGAGGGAGGCGCTGGCTGACGCTCAGGTCGATGGCTGGCTCCTGTTCGCCTTCCATGGACTCAACCCCGTGGCGGTCCGAGTACTCGGGCTGACCGGGATGAACACCCGGCGCCTTTTTGTGCTGTTTCCGCGCGAGGGCGAGCCGACGGCCGTGGCTCACAAGATCGAGCTCCAGGGCCTCGAGAGTTTTCCCGGGAGAGTCATCCCTTATGCCCGCTGGGGCGAGCTCCACCAGGCGCTCAAGTCCCTGGTGGCGGGCCGCACCGTTGCCATGGAGATCTCGCCTCGAGATGCCGTTCCTTATCTGGATCGGGTGCCTTACGGGGTGGTGCAGCTGCTCCAGGAGCTGGGCGCCAAAGTCGTTCCATCGGGATTCCTGGTTTCCCGCTTCGCCGCTCGGTGGACGCCAGGTGAGCTCGAGGACCATCGGTTTGCCGCCGAGATCCTGGCAGACGTCGCGCGTGCCACCCTGAAACAGGCGGCACGAGAGGCGGAGAGTGAGCTCACCGAGTCTGCTCTCCAGGCCAGAGTCGTGGCGGAGGTAGAGGCCCGGGGCCTGGTCTTCAACGAGCTACCCATCGTGGGGTTCGGCGCCAACTCAGCCAAGCCGCATTACGAGCCGCATCCAGGTAGAGATGCAATCCTTCGTAAAGGAGACCTGATCCTCCTCGATCTCTGGGCCGGACGGACCCGGGACACGGTCTTCGCCGACCAGACCTGGATCGGTTTCGCCGGCACCCAGCTACCGCCCCAAGTCCGAGAGGTATGGCAGACGGTTCGGCGGTCCCGCGACGCCGCACTCGAGAGCATTGCCCGGGCGGCGGGCGATCGCCGGCGGATCGCTGGCTACGAGATCGATCGGGCGGCCCGAGCCGTGGTCGAGGCTGCCGGCTACGGCGATGCTTTCGTTCACCGGACCGGGCACTCGATCGATCGGGACCTCCACGGCTCGGGGCCTCACCTCGATGACTATGAGACCCATGATGACCGGGAGCTCGTGCCGGGCGTGGGATTCTCGGTTGAGCCCGGGATCTATTTGAGCGGATCGTTTGGAATCAGAAGCGAGGTGAATGTTTTCATGGGTGCAGGCGGGCCGGAGGTGACACCGAGAGAGCCGCAGGTGGAGGTGATAACGGCAGCGACCGGGGACCGGGGACCAGGAACCGGGTGAGCGGAATCGGAGTTACCTGAGGTCCCGCCTCAACCTGACTGAGTTTCCTACCGCTCTCTAGTCCCCGGTCCCCGGTCCCCGCTCTTCCCGTAACACCCCCGCGACACTCAATGACGGCATCGGTGCAAATTCTGGACTCGGGCGCCCGATTTCGTGCCGCCGACATCGGGTTTCATTCCGAACAATAGACGCTGAATCCGCTCGTGTTTCATCGGGCAACTTTGTGGGTTTCAGACAGTTACATCGCGGGCAGCCGGCCTACATGTTCGGGTGACTTTTCCTTGACACGCAATTTTTGGCACTTCATATTAGGCACCTGCCCGACCGGGCCGCGGTCGCGCTGTGAGTTTCATGCATGTCGTGTAGTCTTACGCCGTTCCCATCACACAATGGAGACTGTTACCCCCACGCAGTCCTACTCTGAGTTCGGTCCTTAGGACCGAAGGGGGGGCGTGTGTGCGCCTCCCGCTCCAAGCTGGCAGTAATTGTAGTTCCACGCCTTTGGAGGACGTTTCCATGAAGCTAAGCTGTGTCAGCGCCTTCGCACGCGCCGCGCGACGCTTCGCGCTCGCGGCAGTCGCACTAGGCTTTGGGGCGGGCTCGCTCCTGGCCCAGGGCTCGACTGGTAAGATCGAAGGCAGGGTGCGGGATCAGGCCGGCGCACCCATTGCCAACGCGCAGGTGTTTATCGTTGGAACTGCATTTAACGCGCTCACTAATCCCCAGGGATACTACTTCATCAACAACGTGCCGGCCGGGACAGTGAGTGTTCGGGCCGCTTTCATCGGGTACAAGTCCACCCAGGTCGACGGGGTAAGGATTCTCGCCGGCCAGACCATTACGACCGACATCCAGCTGGAGCAGACGGCGGTGCAGATCCAGGAGATCACCGTCGTGCAGCAGACTCAGCCACTGGTGCCGCGCGACGAGGTCACCTCCAAGCAGCGGATCGACGGCGAGTTCACCAGCAACCTGCCGGTGGACCGGCTGAACAGCGTGCTGATTCTTCAGCCCGGTGTCGTGGCGGCTACGCCTGGCGGGAGCCTGATTTCGATTCGCGGCGGCCGGACCGAGGAAGCCGTGACCTACATCGACGGCGTCCCGATCTCGCCGGGCTTCCGGGGTGGGAATCGGGTCGGCTCCGCGGGAACCGAGATAGCCCTCGCTCCCAGCGCGCTGGAAGAGGCGTCGGTCACGACTGGCTCGTCGTCGGCGGAATTCGGCAACGCGCAGTCGGGCGTCATCTCGATCCAGACCAAGACCGGCGGCAACACCTTGACCGGCGTGGTCAACTACGAGACCGACGAGATGTTCGGCGCCAACAACAGCCTCGGGTTCAACCGGATCACCGGTAACCTCAGCGGGCCAGTCACCAGGAACCTCACCTTCTTCGTAGCGGGAGCCCTGGAGGGGCAGCAGTCGGTCGAGAGCGGCTTCGACAGCGAGCGGTTCCCGCTGTTCGTACAGTCGGGCATCGATACCACCGTTGCCGTGCCGACCGCGCTGAACGACCCGACCGCCGACACCACGATGGTAGATGTCTACAATTACGCCATCTACCGGGGTGAGTGCGACGAGTTCGAGAACAGCACCAACCCGGACATTGCCGACAACTACGGCGTGGACTGCCGTGGTGTCCGGGTTCCCTGGTCGGCCCGGTCGACCTATCAGCTCACCGGCAAGCTGAACTATTCCTTCGGTACCGGCTCCCGGATCGCGCTGACCGCGCTCACCAGCCAGTTCCAGGGACGCAGCTTCCGGGAGAATCTGGACCTGGCGGGCCGGTTCCTGCATTATGGCTCGCTGTACAACCCGCAGAACCTGCCGGCGTTCCGGAACTGGAGCAACACGTTCATCCTGAACTGGACTCAGAACCTCACCCGCTCCACCGAACGGGCCCTGGCGCTGGAGACCTATCTCTCCTACCAGATGGATCGGACGCTGGGCGGCCCCATGACGCGGGAAGCCGAGCTGGGGAGCAGAGATCCATTCGGCGGCTTCATGATCGGGCCGATCGACTTCCTCTGGGACTTCGACAACTTCCCGCTCGACGACGAGCTGCTCCGCAACTTCCGGGTTAACCAGCCGGGCACTCGGCGTTCGCCACTGGACGTGGAGAACCTGGCGCAGTACGCGATCGTCGACGAGTACCGGAACAACGCGTACGGACTCTACAACCGGGACGAGTTCGCGTCGGTGGTCTTCCCCGAAGGCGGCGGGCCGGCCGGCGCCGAGCGGTTCGTCAACCGCCAGGTGCAGTATCGCGAAGACCGGCTGATCGGAAAGGCCAACCTCGACTGGCAGTTTGACCGCTATAACCGGATCAAGCTGGGCGGCGAGTTTACCCGCTACAAGATCGACAGCTACTCCTACAACCTCGATTCTCAGGCCTTCTCCGACTACTACCGCGAGAAGCCCATCCGGTTCAATCTGTTTGCGGAAGACCGGCTGGACCTGGGCGATGTGGTCGTCGTCGGAGGCATACGGTACGACTTCTATGATACCCGCGCCCGGCGCTGGGCCAATTTCCCCCGGATCTCGAGTCACCCGCTGTTCGATCCGAACAATCCGGACGCGTTCTTCACCAACGATTCGCTCTTCCCCGAAGACCAGAGCCACGACTACATCAGCCCGCACATCCAGGTCTCGTTCCCGGTGACCGAGCGGACCAACTTCCGGCTGTCCTATGCCCACCAGGTGCAAGCGCCGGACTTCGGCGTAGTCTTGCAGGGGATCAACACCGACCTCGCCACCACGAACACCAACAACTTCTACGGTTCCGACCTGGACTTCGGCCGCACCATCACCTTCGAGTTCGGCGTTCGCCACGCGTTCAACGACGACATGGTCCTGGACGTGGCCGCGTACAACAAGGACAACCTGGCCAACGCGGCAGGCCGTCTGCTATCGCGGTTTGACCCGCTGCGGGGCAACAACCAGAACATCCGCGTCATGACCAATGCAGACTTCGGAAACACCCGCGGTATCGACCTCCGGCTCGACCGCCGGTTCGGTAACCTGTTCAACGGCACGCTGTCCTACACCTATCAGGAGGCCAAGAACACCGGCTCCGATCCGGATACGTACCTGGACTTCGGCTCCCGGGTTCTGAACCAGGTCTCGGGCGGAAACCAGCCTCCTCCGCAGGCCATCCTGCCGACCGACTTCAACCGGCCCCACAATTTGGCGTTGGCCGCCGCGCTCAACTTCCCGAACGACTGGGAGCAGGGCTCCATCGTCGGCTCGGTGCTGGAGAACGTGGGGGTATTCGCCACCTTCCGGTACACCAGCGGCACGCCCTACACCCGCTGCGCGCAAGAGGGGGATGACAATGTAGTGTCGGGCGACAACTGTGAAAACGTGTTCCCCGATCCCTTGAACAGCTCGCGCCTGCCCTCGTTCAAGAACCTGGACCTCAGGCTCACCAAGGGTTTTGCCCTGGGTGGCCTGGATCTCACCGGGTATGTCGAGGCGAGGAACCTGCTCAACTGGCGGAACATCATCCAGGTCTTCACCACCACGGGTGACGTGAACAATGCCCGCGAGCTGGAGAAGAACTTCGCCGCCGACAGCGCCGACTACGCCAACGAGGCCGACGAATCCGGTGCCCTACTGGGCGATGGCTCGATCGATCTCACGTTCGGCGGTGCGGTAGACCCGCGGACCGGCTGCGGCAGCTGGGTCAACCAGGCCGGCACTCCGGCGGCCCCCAACTGCGTCGCTCTCATTCGGACGGAGGAGCGGTTCGGCAATGGGGATCACATCTTCGATCTGGCCGAACAGGAGCGTGCTTCCGACGCGCTGTACTACACTGTTCGGGGGATCCACAACTTCACCAGTAACCCACGCCGGATGCGGCTGGGCATAGAAGTGAACTTCTAAAGCGATTCGGTGTGCTCGCCGGGCGGCCTCCCAGGGCCCCCGGCGGGTGCAGCCTCGCCCTTTTATCCACCTGAGAGAGGACGCAATGCACTCCTTCTTGCGTAAGAGCAACCTGCTGGTTCTGGGCCTCTGCGCGCTGGCGGTGGTCGCGACGACTCCGTCGGCCGCAACCGCGGCCGAAAAGCCCAAGCCGGGGCAGGGGGCACGCGGCTTCCGGCTGTTCGCGCGCTCGCTGGGGGCCATCACGATCAACCGGGTCTACTGCGGACTGGCCACCACGGGTGAGGTCTGCGTCGACTCGACCAACTCATCCACGATCGGCGGCGGATTCTGGCCCAAGGGCACCGCCGACCAGTACGTGTTCAACTCCGGCCTCCAGATCGCCGGGGTGATCGGAGCCGATGCCAATCCGGAGTGGGCCGGCGATACCACCGGCGCCTTCTTCTTCGACCCCAAAGGCACCACCCAGCACGGCGAGCAGGTCGAGCCGATCTACAACACCACCGATCCGGAAGACAACGCCTTCGTGAGCGACACTACGGGAAGCTGTAACGACGTGTGCCGGGCCGCCAAGGTGCCCTCGGGCGATGTTACCCAGGACCTGTTCTTTCCGCTCCTGCGGGGCCGGACAGCGGCATCGCAGGGAGACGTGTGGTGGCTGAGCTGGGACGGGAACCCTTCATTGGGCGCGGGCCGCTCGCACCCGCTCGGCATCCTGGTCGAGCAGCGGGGCATGGGATGGAATTTCCCCTCTGGTAACCAGGACATTATCTACTTTCTCTATACCTTCTATAACGTGACGGCCCGCGATCCGGCGGTCTATACCGCGGCGGGGGTTCGGCCGGGCATGGCCGAGATTCTGGCTCGCCAGGGTCAGGAGTTCCAGGAACGGAACGAGGCCACCTTCGGCATCCAGATCCCCGACGGCGGCTACACCGTCGAGAACCTGTTCGCCGCCTTCTCGGCCGACATGGACGTTGCCGAAGCCACCGTGAACTTTTCCTCGGTCAACGTACCCTTTGCGTTGGGGCACACCTACGAGCACACCTTTGCCGGGGCCGAAGGCTGGACCTTCGACCCGGGCATCTTCAGCCCGCCGTTCTTCGCGGGGTCGGGCTTTGTCGGGGTGAAGTATCTCAAGAGCCCGATCGTCAACGGCGTTGAAGTGGGGCTCACGTTGTTCAGCAATACGATTAACGGCGGGGCGTTCGACGACGCGCAAAACACCACTCAGCTGTTCCGCTATCTCTCGAATGGCATCAATCCGGCCGCCGGCGACGCTCCCTGCAACACCGGCGACCCCCAGCAGACCAGGATCTGCTTCGTCAATAACACGGCGCCCGACGACATGCGCTTCTTCCAGTCGTCCGGCCCCCTCACGTTGGGACCCGGCCAGTTCGGCACCATCGCGGTGGCGTACATCTTCGCCGCGCCGGTGGCCGTCGCCGGATGCACCGGCCCCGGCACCTGCGATCTCGCTCCGGGCGACCCCCGGCTGTTGAGCAACCCGGCAACCGCGGATAACGCCAATCCAGTCGACTCGGTGTCAGGGTTCAGGGGCTATAACGGGGATGCCGATGGAGACGGTGTCGCCGACCAGGGTGAGTTCGCCGATCCGGTCCCCGGCTCGCTGCTGGGTAAGGCGCTGGTGGCCCAGCAGGTGTTCAACTTCGGGTTCCTGCTCCCGTTCGCTCCCGAAGCTCCTGAGTTCTTCCTGATTCCCGGAAACAACCAAGTGACGGTGCTGTGGCGGCCGACTATTACGGAGGAGAGCGGTGACCCATTCTTCGAGGTGGCCAGCCAGCCCAACATCACCGATCCGGTGACCGGTGCGGTAGGACCGAACCCGCTGTACGATCCGAACTACCGGCAGTTCGACGTCGAGGGGTATCGGGTGTATCGGGGCCGGGTGGATTCACCCAACGAGCTGGCGCTGATCGCACAGTTCGATTACCAGGGCACCCTGATGAGGGATTTCACCAGTACGGTCAGTGTCGAGGGACAGCTTCAGACCGGGTGTGCCCCCGAGCTCGGCATCAATACGGTCACCATCATCGATACGGACACCACCTTCGGCTGCCCGGTGGACTTCGACTCGCTGGTTCCCGGGGTAGCCCCAATAGTATTCATCGACATTCCCTTGGTGGGACCCATCATCCAGACGTTTCGGGCCCCAAGGGGACGCGCCGCGCTGGCCACCGGTGAGTCCATCATTCTCGAGGCCGACACTGCTTTCACCGGGGCCGTCTCGGGTCAAGCCCCTGAACTATCCGACAACGGAGTGCCCTTCACCTTCCTGGACACGGGGGTGCGGAGCAACATCCGTTACTTCTATTCCGTGACCGCCTTCGATGTGAACTCGCTTCAGTCGGGTCCGTCCACCATCGAGTCACCCCGGAACACCAAGCCGATAACCCCGTCGGTGACGGCTTCGAACTACGACAACACCGCCACGCTCACCAACAATATCATAGGCCGTGGCGTTGCGATGGACAGCCTTATCAGCGAGCCTACGATGAACCCGACCACCGGCCAGTTCAGCGGCCCCTTTCCGCCCTCGAAGGACGGCGTGCTCCGCTTTGCCGGCCAGTTCGCCCGGCAGGTGGTCGCCGCGCCAGGAGCTGTTTCAGTCCGGCTGGATAGCCTCACCTTGGGCTCGGCCTACGATCCCAGTCCCAACATCTACTACTACACCGCTACCGGAGGTGACGGGACGATTTACCCCCTCACCATCAGCATCATTCAGGACCAGTTCGAGGGCCATCCAGCCACCGAGCCGGCTGCAGATTCGGCCACGGCGGTCTTCCTGGCCACTCCGGTCGTGGGCGAGCTCGCAGCACGCTATGGTGGGAATGAGACGTTCAACTTGAATACCGAGTTGGTGCATCGCATGCCGGGCAACTACTACACCAACAGCTTTGGCCGCGGCTGTGTGAACGATGCAGACGGCTTCAACCTCGATGTGGGCTGCAACTACAACGGCGCCCGCTGGTTCAATGGTCCCTCGCCGCAGAACAACGAGACCCGGGTCAACCCGACCTCTGGCAACCGGGCCAATGCAGTGGCGCCTCAGGCGGTGCGGAACTTCGACAACGCGGGCGAGCTGGCCGGGGTCGAGAACATCTTCGAGGACCGCTCCTATCAGACGATCAACAACTTCTGGCGCAACATGGAAGGCGCGCTCGGAGGTGCCACCCGCGCGGCGGACTTCAACGTCTATTGGGGCGCGGGCGGACTGGTTGACTCGGTGATCGATGCCACCCACAACCTGCCGGTGCCATTCGCGGCCACGGTGGGTGCCAGCTGGGGCTTCCTCAATGCCAGTGCCACGGGTACCGGGTCGGCCGATGGCTCGGCAACGCTCACCTCGTTCGACATGGGCTGCGTCGAGCCACTGAGGACCTTCCTGGCGGTGCAAGCCATCGCCCCCTGTACCGAGGCGGCAGCGTACGCGTTGAGTCCGACGGCAGTTCCGGGGACTATCGCGTTCGCCACCACCGGCCCGGCACTGGTTCCTGCCCCTGGGCAGGGTTTCATCATGTACCTGCCGGGGCACTTCTTCACCTTCGAGCTTCCGGCGGGCGGGACGGTACCCGCGGCCGGCACCGTATGGACCATGCGGAGCTACATCGGCGCGATCTCCGGCGGCCGGGGTGACGGGGGCGACCAGGGCGACTACGCCTTTACCGCTGTGGAGCGCACCTTCTCGGCGGTAGGGGCAGAGAACCGCCTCACCTTCAACGTGACGAATCAGGTGGTCGCAACAGCCGACGAGGACCTGTCACGGGTCCACACCGTTCCCGATCCGTATTACGTCACCAGTCAGTTCGAGCAGACCACGGACACCAAGATCATCAAGTTCGTGAACCTGCCGTCTGACTGCATCATCCGGATCTACTCCTCGAGCGGTGTGCTGGTGGATCTCTTGGAGCACCACTCGCAAACGCTGGGCGGATCGGAAGACTGGGACGTACGTAATCGCAACAATCAGATCGTGGCGAGTGGGGTGTACTTCTACCACATCGAAGCCGGCGATGCCCGGCGGGTGGGCCGGTTCACGGTCGTCAACTTCGCTCAGTAGCAGCCAACGGGAGGGGGTCGGCTCGGGCCGGCCCCCCACAATCCAGGAGATGGGGAGCATATGAGTCACACCAGCGCACGAAACCTGGCCCTGATGGCAGCCCTCCTGAGCGGGCTTCCTGCGGCCGCTGTGGCCCAGGGCATCGACCAGGACAATACGGCATATGGAACCACGTCGGCCGAGTTCCTGCTCTTCGGAGCGGGGGCCCGGGGAACCGCTCTGGGCGGCGCATTCCAGTCCATTGCCACCGACGTGAGCGCACTCTATTACAACCCGGCCGGTCTCGCGCTGTTGCCGCGCGCAGGCGCCATGGTCGGAACCTACAGTTACGTCGCCGACACCCGTTATAACTGGGGAGGTATCGCGTTTCCATTCTCCGGCGGGTCACGGGCCGTAGGAATTCAGATCGGAACCTTTGGTTTCAGTGAGCAGCCGGTCTTTACTGTGGAGCAGCCCGAAGGAACCGGTGAGACGTATTCCGTCAGTGAGACCTTTGCTGGGCTGACCTTCTCCCAAAACTTCTCTGACCGCTTCTCTGCCGGCATAACCGCCAAGGGAATCTTTGACGTCCTTGGTGATGCCTCGGGTGAAGCCTTCGCGGTCGACTTCGGGACCAATTTCCATGCCTCGCTGAGCGGTCATCCCATCCGGTTCTCCTTTGTAGTAGCCAATCTGGGAACCAACCTGTCGTACAGCGGCGAGGCGCTGCTAGTAGAGACCCCGCGCCAGCCCATCCCGGGCGAGCCGGACGTACCCTCGAACCCACAGCCGTCGCAGTTCCGCACCACCGGGTACAACCTGCCCACCATCTTCCGGGTAGCATTGGCGTACGACCTGATCACCGGCGACAACAACCGGCTTACGGTACTGTCCGACTTCAACCAACCCAACAACAATGGCGCCGGCTTCTCCGCCGGTGGCGAGTGGATGTCGGAGCGGCTGGGTGGGTCCAACTTCGGGTTCGCGCTGCGGGGCAGCTACAGCTATTCCGCGGCCAACAATCTCGATCCGGTGGACCCGAATACCACCGCGCTGGGAGACGAGGAGAATCTGCACGGCCTCGCCTTCGGTGGCGGACTCAACTACGGCAGCGGCAACTTCAATCTCGGCCTCGATTACGCCTGGAAGTATCTCGGCGTGCTCGGAGGCACCAACTTCTTCAGCGTCAGCGTAGGCTGGTAGCTTGCCGGCAATGGGTGGTGCGGACCATCGCACCGCCCTTGCCTCAATAAGGTATAAATGATTAGTCCGTCTAAACTGACATTACTGGCGGCGTTCGCCGGCGTTCCGCTCGGGCTTATGGCGGATCAGCGCGATACTGGAGTCGTGTTGCGCACGGTTCGTTTCTATCGGGCCGACCAGGACCGGACCCGGGTCAAGGGCCTGGTGCAGATTCCACTCCCTTTCCTCCAGTCGAGCCGGCCCGGTAGCGAGGCGAGCTACACTGTTTCGGTACGGGTCTCCGATTCGACCGGGCTTGCCCTGTATCAGCAGTCCTGGCAGAGCCGGGCTCGGAGCACGGGCGATTCGAATGCCTATACCGTCGAGATCGTGGACTTTGCCATCGCTCCAGGAAAGTACCGGTTCGATGTGGCAGTCTCGGACTCCGTCTCCGGAAAAAAGATGAGCAGCTCCACCGAACTCCAGGCGCTTTCAGACACCAGTGCGGCTTCCGATCTCTTGATTGCGCCGGAAATGCGCCTGGCGACCGCCAATGACACGGTGCCGCGCCCGGGGGAGTTCCGTACCGGGAACAATCTGGTCACGGCCAGTGCACGGGTGCTCCTCACCCCGATTCGGGCGACCGTCTTTTATCTGCTCGAGGCCTATGCCGAGCAGGAGGGGGAGGGGACGCTGAGTGTGGCCATCCGTGACTCTGCGGGCGGCATCGGCATGAAGACGCAGCCACTGCCGGTCAAAGTGACCGCTGGGGGCAGCATGTTGAAGGGCCAGCTGGATCTCACCGGTTTGCCGCCCGGGAACTATGTGATGGTGGCCGATCTCCAGCTGGGCGGCCGAACGACGCAGCGCTCGGCCGAGTTCACCATGGCGGGACTGTCCGAAACACTGGCCCGGGATGCCGCACGGCGCCAAGCCGAGCGGGTCACCGACGAGGGGTACTTTGCGGCCATGTCCGACGCCGAGCTGGATGCGGCCAAGGCACCGCTCGAGTACATCGCGGAGTCTCGCGAGCTCTCGGCCTGGAGCCCCAAGCTGAGCACCGCCGCCAAGCGCCGCTTCCTGACTTCATTCTGGAAGCAGCGGGACCCCACCCCGGGCACCGCCAAGAATGAGCGGCGGGAATCTTTCTACGGCGCTGTCGACTATGCCAACCGCACCTTCAGGGAAGGCGGGCGGAATCCAGTTTCCGGCTGGCGATCGGACCGGGGCCGGATCTACGCCAA